>JABDKH010000352.1 GCA_013002345.1 Rhodothermales bacterium | reverse complement strand
GTCCACGTTCTCGGGCGCCGGCGCGGGTCGGCGTCCGAGAATTACGGACGCGATAACGCACCTCTAATCACACTAGATCACCGTCGTGACCAATCGATCCAGGCTATTCCTCGGAGGCGCCTCCCTCCTGCTCATCGTGTCCTTCCTGGTGCCCATCTGGAGGATATCGCTTAAGGCGCCGCAATATCCCGAAGGGCTCGGCATGTACATCTGGGTGAACAAGATCACGGGCCAACAGAAGCATGACCTGGGCAAGATCAACAATCTGAACCACTACATCGGGATGAAGACAATCGAGCCCGAGTCCATCACGGAATTGAAGGTGATGCCCTACATCATCGGATTCTTGCTTGTATTCGGACTGGTCGCCGCGGCGTCCGGTAACAGGGTTCTGCTGTACACCTGGACCATACTCTTCTTGCTCGTGGCGCTCGTTGGTCTGGTGGACTTCTACATGTGGGAGTACGACTACGGCCACAATCTCAACCCGAAGGCTGCCATCAACATCCCCGGGATGAGTTATCAGCCCCCGTTGATCGGATCAAAGAAGCTGCTCAACTTCACCGCGATCTCCATGCCCGCGGCAGGCGGCTGGGCGATCTTTGTGTCGATGTTCATTGGGATGTATCTGTCCTTCAAAGAACGGAAAGCCGGCAGGCGCGAAAAGACCACGCAAGACACACAATGAATCGAATACCCACGCTAATGGCAGCCTTGTTGGCCAGTGTGATTCTGGCGGCGTGTACGCCTGCCGTGAAGCCGCTTCAGTATGGTGTGCATGAGTGTGACTACTGCCGGATGACACTCGTGGAAGAACGCTATGGCGGCGAGCTCGTAACTCGGACGGGCAAGATATATACCTTCGACTCTGTCGAGTGCCTGGTTGCGTATCAGCAAGAGAACGAAGTGCCAGAGAAAGACATCCACGGCACGTACGTCGTCGACTACTCTGTCCCACAGCAGTTGATCAGTGTCGCCGACGCCAGGTTCTTGAAGAGCACACAGCTATTGAGCCCTATGGGGGCAAACATCACGGCCTTTTCCCGTGATCAGGATGTTCACGGAGCTCAAAACGTGTTCGGCGGGCAGGTAATCTCCTGGGACGAGGTCCACAACCTTGTCCGGACGGAGTGGGGTGGCAAGCGCCGGGTACCGACGACGGATTCCACCTCGTGAAGTCATGATTTGCAGGCGTCGCATCATATCCGGATTGGCACTGTGCTTATTGCTCGCAGGAGCTGGGACAGCCCGCGACATCACAGTCGGGCCCGACGGCGCAGTCGCTACGCTGAAGGCAGCGATCGCCCTGGCACACGACGGCGACCGGATTATCGTGCAACCGGGCGTATACCACGAGGGCACGATCGAGGTCTTCAAGTCGATTGAAATCATCGGTGTCGATCGTCCGGTATTCGACGGAGACGGAGGTCAGGCATTCACCGTCACCGCCGACAATGTCACGATCCGGGGACTCGTTATACGGAATGTCACGGTCAGCTTCGTAGAAGATCGGGCCGGAATTAAGGTCGACGATGTCCGCGGTTGCAGGATTGAAGACAATAGACTTGAGGACACGTTCTTCGGCATCTATCTCGCCAAATCGGCGAACTGCCAGATTCTTGGCAACCAGATTATCGGCGCGGCCCACCGGGAGTCACAGTCGGGCAACGGAATCCACCTCTGGTATTCGCGGGATATCGTGATCGAAGACAACGTGGTTTCCGGACATCGGGATGGGATCTATTTTGAGTTCGTTGAAGACGCGCTTATTCAACGCAACGTCAGCACCGGCAACGTCCGATACGGGCTCCACTTCATGTTCTCCGACCGGTGCACATATGTCCAGAACAGATTTCAGCAGAATGGCGCCGGCGTAGCGGTCATGTACACGGAGAACGTGCAGATGACGGACAACATCTTCGAAGACAACTGGGGTGGATCATCCTACGGACTGCTACTGAAGGATATCACTGACAGTCACATTGTCTCAAACGTCTTCCGGGGTAACTCGACCGGCCTGTATGCCGAAGGCATCAATCGTGTGCGAGTTGAAAGCAATGATTTCGAGGAGAACGGATGGGCCGTCAGAATTATGGCCAACTCCATGGACAACACGTTCTCGAACAACAACTTCACGGGGAACACCTTCGACGTCGCGACGAACAGTCGCAATAACTTCAGTACGTTCCATGCGAACTACTGGGACAACTATCGCGGTTTCGATCTCGACCGCGACGGCTTCGGCGACGTCCCGTTCCGGCCTGTCCGCCTCTTTTCTCAGATCGTACAGCAAAACGAGCCCGCGCTGATGCTCCTCCGGAGTTTCTTTGTGAGCATCCTCGACTTTACCGAGCGCATCATCCCCATCATGACTCCGGATACGTTGGTAGACTCGAAACCAGTTATGAACAGGATCCAATGATCGAAATCGGCGAACTGACGAAAACATTCGGCAAGCTCCCGGTCCTTCGCGGTGTTGATCTGCGAATTCCGCAGAACTGCGTGACGTCGATTGTTGGTCCGAACGGTGCCGGCAAGACCACACTTATAAAGTGCCTGCTGGGACTTACACGTCCCGATTCGGGAGTGATTTCAGTCGATGGACATCAGTTGAATGGAGATTGGGCGTACCGCAGCGAGATCGGCTATATGCCGCAACACGCACATTTTCCGGAGAACCTCACCGGACGCGAGATTATCCGAATGATCACCGACCTGCGCGGCAGGAACGACCTCCCCGATTCAACACTCCTCGATCAGTTCGAGTTGGAGTCAGATCTCGACAAGCCGTTTCAGACGCTCTCGGGCGGGACCCGCCAGAAGGTCAGTGCTGTCATCGCCTTTCTGTTTGAGCCGAAGGTGCTCATACTCGATGAACCTACTGCCGGACTCGATCCAGTCGCGAGCAGCGTTCTGAAGGATCGGATTCTTCAGGAGCGGGAGGCCGGTCGAACGATCATTCTTACGTCTCACATCATGAGTGAGGTGGAGGAATTGTCTGATCGAATCGTATTCCTTCTCGATGGCGCGGTCTACTTCGATGGGCAGGTCAAAGATTTGAAGGAGCAGACGGGGCAGTCCCGGCTGGAACGCGCAGTGGCGCAACTTCTCACTCGACTACGCGAAAATACCGATCCATCCAGCCTGGACATGGTCTCAACCGTGGCAGCCGCTTGAACACTACGCTAAAGATCGTAAAGTACGAGCTTCAGGATGTGATCCGTGGCCACTGGGTTATTCTGTACACGGTGTTCTTCGCACTTGCTACCGAGATCCTCATTCAGTTCGGTGGGACGGGTTCAAGAGTGATCGTGAGCCTGATGAATGTCGTTCTGATACTGATCCCGCTGGTGAGCATCGTCTTCGGTACGATGTACGTGTATCACGCACGCAATTTTATCGAACTCCTGCTGTCCCAGCCTGTAAGTCGCCATGCTCTCTTCGGCGGACTTTACGCGGGACTGGCACTTCCACTCTCGTTCGGTTTCATCCTGGGTGTCGGCATACCGCTTGCTGTTCATGGAGCCCTGACTGGCGGGCAGTCCGGTACGTTCGTGATGCTGCTGGTCACCGGGGTACTATTGACCCTGGTTTTCACAGCCCTTGCTCTGGTCGTGGCGCTTCGAGCCGAGAACCGGGTGCAGGGCGTAGGCATCTCGCTCCTTTTGTGGCTGCTCTTCTCGGTCTTCTACGACGGACTGGTACTGATCGCATCATATTCGTTCAGTGCCTACCCCCTCGAGAAAGCGATGATCGGATTCACCGTCCTGAATCCGATCGATCTCGGCCGAATCCTCTTGCTTCTGAAGATCGATATTTCCGCGCTGATGGGTTATACGGGAGCCGTATTCGAGCAGTTCTTCGGCAGTGTGTTGGGGCTGGTCATCGCCACAAGTGCGCTGATATTGTGGACGTCACTCACACTCTTGCTCGCCCATCGGACGTTTCGGAAGAAGGACTTCTGATCGGTGCCGTCATTTACTCTTTCCTCATCCAAAAAAAACCCGAACTGAAATGCAACGACTACTCACGATACAACTTACAGCCGTCCTGTCGCTAACACTCCTGGTCGCGTGCGGATCACGCGATGAGGCAGCGAACGAGACGGATGCCAGTGCTGCGACGCACGGCCAGGCAGGAGTGACGGACAACGTATCGGACCCGAATATTCTTCAGGTAGCCCTGCAGTCTCCCGACCATACGACTCTCGTAGCTGCGGTGCAGGCCGCTGAGTTGGAGAACGTTCTGGTCAACGCGGGACCACTCACCGTCTTTGCTCCCACGAACGCGGCGTTTGACAAATTGCCTCCAGGCACGGTGGACGACCTGCTAGAGCCGGCGAACAAAGAGAAGCTCGCTCAGATCATCACGTTCCATGCAGCCCCAGGTACCTATGCGGGCGACGGCCTGAAAAACGGCATGAAGCTGTATCAGGCAACGGGACATTACATCGACGTCAAGGTGACCGACGAGGGAACGTTCGTACACGGGGTCAAGATTCTCGGGACCGTCGACGCAACGAACGGCGTGGTGCACGTGGTGGACGAGGTCCTTCTGCCACCTGAAGGATGACGAAACGGGTCGCCGGGGTCCGCCTATCCGACGGACCCTGCCTCTGAAACAGCGAACAGCCTAGCTATCGATCCTCGTCCGCAGGCCTGTCATCCTCGACCTTGAAGTCGAGTGAAGCCGAGTTGATGCAAAAACGCTGACCCGTCGGCCGGGGACCGTCCGGAAAGACATGGCCCAGATGCGCGTGACACGATGCGCAGGTTACTTCCGTACGGACCATCCCCAGACTTCGATCGGACTCCATTTCGACGCCCTCCTCATCCACCGGCTCGTAGAAGCTCGGCCATCCAGATCCGGAGTCGTACTTGGCCGATGAGGAAAAGAGTGGCTCGCCGCAGACGACGCATCGATAGACCCCGTCGGCCTTGTGATCGTTATACTCGCCCGTAAAGGCACGCTCGGTTCCCTTCTCCTGCGTTATCCTGTACTGCTCAGGCGTAAGACGACGTCGAAGTTCGTCGGCCGGAATTATCTTCTTGCTGGTCATGAACAATCCTGTCTAGCTTTGATCGTAGGCATCATATATCAACCGCCTTCCGCTCCAGGCTGCCGTTATCAGCAGGTGCACGTCCCACCTGCCCCAAGTGTTTCACCGGATCGAGAGATCTCCCACTAGCAACGTGTCCGTATGTCGATGTCCCGACCAAACAGCGACGGCCAGTTTCCCTTCAATCAGAATGTGGCCTGGCATCCAAACCAGAAATGGATTGACGAGAGCAATCTGGCGGCGTTCATGAAGCGGGAAGGAATCGGATCGTACGATGAACTGCTTCAGAAGGCAACCGACGACATCGCCTGGTTCTGGGACGCCGCGATTGCAGATCTGGGCATTGAATTCTCGCGTCCGTATGATCAGGTCGTCGATCTGTCGGATGACCTCCGGTTCCCGAAATGGTGCACGGGAGGCCAGATGAACATCGTCCACAATCTGCTCGACAAATGGCAATCGGGAGTTGATCGAGACAGGACGGCACTCCGATGGGAATCTGAAGACGGTCGGCGCGGCACATTTACGTACGAGGAGCTCAACCGCGAGGTATGCAAATGCAGCAACGCACTCAGGTCGCTGGGGCTGATGCCGGGTGACGCCGTCGGCCTCTACATGCCGATGACACCTGAGATTATCGTTGCGTTTCTGGCGATCATTAAGATCGGAGGGATCATACTACCGCTGTTCAGCGGTTACGGACCGGGTGCGATTGCGACGCGGCTCAACGACGCCGGAGCGAAAGCGCTCTTCACGTCGGACGGTTTCTACCGGCGAGGAAAGGCCGTCGCCATGAAGCAGACGGCAGACGATGCGCTTCAATCCGCGACGTCAGTTGCGCACGTGATCGTACACCGCCGTGTGGGTCTCGACGACGTGCCCTGGACAGAGGGACGCGACCACTGGTGGCACGATCTTGTACCCGACCAATCGGATGAGGCAGCTACGGAGCGAACTTCGGCCGAAGACGTCGTCATGGTAATCTACACGAGCGGCACGACGGGACGACCAAAGGGCGCCGTACATACACACTGTGGATTCCCGATCAAGGCAGCTCAGGACATGCGCCACAGCATGGACCTGAAGCCCGAAGACGTGATGTACTGGATGAGCGACATGGGCTGGATGATGGGTCCGTGGTTGGTGTTCGGAACGCTACTCAACGGTGCATCGATGGTCATCTACGATGGAGCGCCCGACTTCCCTGAGGTCGACCGACTCTGGCAGATCGTGGAATCACACACCGTCACTCACCTTGGGCTCTCGCCGGTGCTGGTCAGGGCTCTCATGGTGCACGGCACGGGCCCGCTTGAGAATCACAACATCAGTACCCTCAGAGCGATCGGATCGACAGGCAGTCCGTGGGATCCTGAGTCGTGGCTCTGGATCTTCCGGCACGCGCTTGAGGGCAAGAAACCGATCCTGAATTACTCAGGAGGCACCGAGATCAGCGGAGGAATCCTGTGCGGCAATTTCTTCAAGCCGCTGAAGCCATGCTCGTTCTCGGGACCGGTGGTCGGTATGGCTGCCGATGTGGTTGACGAAAATGGACAACCAGTTCGTGAGGCCGTTGGTGAGCTCGTCATCCGGCAGCCGTGGATCGGGATGACGCGTGGATTCTGGAACGACCGTGCCCGATATGTCGAGACCTACTGGAGCACGTATCCCGACGTGTGGCTGCATGGCGACTTCGCAGCGGTCGACAGCGACGGACTCTGGTACATCCTGGGCCGATCCGACGACACGATCAAGGTGGCCGGCAAGCGTCTTGGTCCGGCAGAAGTCGAAGCGATCCTGAATGCCCACGACACGGTGGCGGAGAGCGCGGCAATCGGCGTCCCGGATGAAATTAAGGGTGAGGCTCTCGCCGCGTTCTGTGTCCTGAAATCAGGAACCGTTCCTTCCGAAGACCTTCGATCAGAACTCACTCAGATGGTGACGATCGCTCTTGGCAAGCCACTTAAACCAAAGCACATAAAATTTTGTGCTGCATTGCCTAAGACGCGAAATGCCAAGGTAATGCGCAGGCTGATTCGTGCCGCGTTTCTAGACGAAACGCTGGGTGATACCTCGAGTCTCGAAGACCCGTTGACGATCGATGCGATCGTCAACGCCACCTGAGAATTCCCGCTACAGCGAGATGCCCACGCCGGCTGACACGGTGTTCATAGCGCCCAGTGCGTAGTCAACATTGACCTGCAGCGGGCCAGGCGAGAACGTCAGGCCGGCGATAACGCGAAAGCGATTCCCGGCCTGGTCCGTAAACCTGATCTCCTGAATCCCGAGTTCTGCAATGCCCGTGTCGTATGAGTAGTCGAAGGCTACCTTGGTCTTCTCGATCTGCAGGCCACCATAAAGCGTGATCACCGCCAGCGATTTGCTGATGGCCACATTGGCGGCATAGGCATTGGCGCGCAGGGTCTGTCGCTCGCTCGCGTCGTCGATGGACAACCGCTGATAAACGAACTGCGCGGACAGACTGGCCGGAAACATCGGGATGTACTGGCTGATGCTGTGCCGAACCCCGAATCCACGAAACGATATCTTGCCGTACGTATCGGTGCTGACCGTCGGCAAATAGCGGACCAGGATGTCCGTACCCGCGAACGAGCCGATCCCAACCTGCGGTATTAACAGAGGTGCAACGGGCGTGTTGATGAGCCCGGGCAAAAGCCTCAGCGATGCGGTCTCACAGATCACAATGTCGTCAGCGGTTCCAAGCACGCCATCTAGGCCTTCGTTGACCGTCTCATTCACTTCCGCCGTAATCTCACCGGCATCGGTTTCGCCGAATACCGTTGGGGCTTCCTCGACTTCGAACACCACAGGAACCCGATACTGCGAGCCGTCCGGGCCGGTAAAGACTTCTTCGGTCTGGTACGAAAACGACAGCGAGCGGTCGGCTGGCAGTAGCGCACCGAACACCTTCACTCCGACATACAGGTCGACCTTCGGTATCAGTCCTCCCCCTATCCGGGCCGTGTGAAATAGACCGGCGTTAATATTGGCTCCGTAGGCGTCGACAAGGGGTCCGACGTACAATCGCGAGTACTCGCTGGAGACGGTCGAGATATTGTTCGACAGATTCTGTCCTTCAGAGGTGCTCGAAATCGTCAGGAGGGCGAATACAGCGAAGAGGAGTCGTTTCATGGTCTCGGTGGAGAGTTCTTATTCCTATCTTCTATCGACCCGAAACGGGCGAATTAAAGGCGAATCGCGAGGCCTGTCGCGCCGCCTGGCTGTTCGGCTTAGTGGGCTGTCTGTCCACTCGGCAGGAGCAGAAATGCATAAATTTCCATCGCTTCCACCGGCCTTGGCCAGAGAATCGTTCCCTACGCCTGCTCGCCTTGGTGTCAGCACAGGTCGGGTGCGCGTTCACGTCTCAGGATCGATTATTGCTCTATGGGAGTAATAACTATCCCGACCCATCCACCGAATCGAGACCATGAAAAAGAGTCTTGTCGGACTGAGCCTCCTGCTCGCTTCATCTTTGCTCCTCCTGCCACCCGCCCTGGCCCAGCGCGTCCCGACTGTCACTCTTGCAGGGATGGTTCTGGATGCCGAATCGGGTGAGCCGCTGCCGGGCGCAAACGTCTTCATCGCTGGCTCTCTCGTGGGCACCAGCACAGGTCTGGACGGGTCATATCGACTCACAGGCATTCCGGCCGGCGCCATGCGACTCTATGTTTCCATGATTGGCTACGAGCCGGATTTCAGGGACATGTTGCTCCGGACCGAGGCGGTGCGCACGATCATTTTCGAGCTCAAGCCGAGTGTGTACGAGTTGGAGGGTATCGCGGTCGAAGCCAAGGAGGACAAGCGATGGCAGCGCCGCCTGGAAAGATTCCAGGATCTCTTCATTGGCCAGACGCCGAATGCCCAGGAAACGGAAATCACAAACGCCACCATCCTGGATTTCGAAGGATCGGGCGGCAACCTTCGTGCGCTGGCCCCGGAACCTCTCGTCATCAAGAACAAAGGTCTGGGGTATCAGGTTACGTACTTCCTTAAGGATTTCTCCGCCGATCCTCGAAGGACGAAGTACGACGGCGAGCCACTGTTCGAGGAGTTGACTCCGTCGTCCCCGGAAGAGGCCGCGACATGGGCGGCGAATCGCCGCACCGCATTTGTCGGTTCATTCCGCCATTTCTTGCTGGCACTGATAGCCGGACAAACCGAAGAGCAGGGGTTCAAGACGTACGGACGCACGAATATGGGCAGCTCGGCACCGGGCGAGATGGGTGGAGGTCCGACGGCCGGTACACGATTCCCGATCGATGCAGCAAGCGTGTTCAAGGCCGGAGCTGGGCCGAACGAATACACACTCGACTTCGAAGGATTCGTAGAGATCACGTTTACGGGCGAGATTGAGGATGAGTCGTACATCGACTGGTCTCGCGAGCCTCGCCGACGCCCCAGATACCAGACGTCCTGGATGCGACTCGAGAAAGGCCCCACGACGTTCGATTGGAAGGGTGACGTGCTTGACCCGTACGGCGTCACATTCTACGGCTACTTTGCGTTTGAGAGAGTGGCCGACGAGGTACCCAGGGAATATCGGCCCAGCTGACCGGGTCATTTCAGCAGATGTCGCCGTGCGGCCCGCCCTACGAACCGGGCCTTCTCCCCCATCGGGAATCGCTTGAGGTTCGTCTCAACAACTCCCTTCGTCATGCACGTCTTTCGCGAGTAGTCGATCCTGACGTCGACGACAACAGTCTCCCCTCCGGCCGCCATTTCACAGGCCTCCTGGACGATCGCCTGTACCTGCGTGTCGTTGTCAAGACTCAGGAACGCGGCACCCGTGGCATGCGCGACGCCATCCACGTGAAGGTCACCGATGATTGTGCACGTCTTGCGGTTTAGTGGAATCTGCTGAAACTGCGATATCTGACCGAGCTCGCCATCGTGAAACACAAAGACCGCAAGGCCAACTTTGTTCGTGACCGCGGTGATCAACTCCATGCCGGTCATCATGAACGCTCCGTCTCCGACAACCGCTACAACCATCTTGTCGGGATTTCCCAGTTTCGCACCTATTGCAGCCGGCACACAGTAGCCCATACAGTTGAAGTCCGTGGGCGAAATGAATCTCCGAGGACCCCGTACCGGGAAGAGTTCCGCTGCAAGAAAAGTATGCTTGCCGTCGTCGAGCACGAGAATGGCATCGTCGGGAACCGTCTCACGAAGGCTAGAGAAAAAGCGACCGGGCGACACCCGTTCCTTCGGTCGGTCCGCGAGCCACACGTTCAGGTAGTCGCTCTTGTCTTTGCGGATCTTGCCCGCGAGTTTGTCGGCGGAGCGGCTGGACGACCAATCGCCGAGCCGCTCGTTAATCTTGTGCAGGACGAAACTCGCATCCCCCAGAATACTGACCTCCGAGGGATAGTTGCGGTCGAAGACATCGGCGCTGATGTCGATATGGATCAACCGCTCCGGCACGTCCATGCCGTAACTTCCTGTAGCGAGCTCGGAGAATCGTGCGCCCACGGCGAGAAGGCAATCGCATTTGTCGAACGCGTTGCGTGAAGCCGGTACGGATGCCGCGCCAAACCCTACCCCCGTGTGCAGAGGGTGATCGGCGGAAAAGGAGCTGACGCCCTGAACCGTGGTTGCGACCGGTGCAACAAGTCTCTCCGCCAGTTTCTTAGTTTCATTCGAAGCATCGACGGCGCCCCATCCCACATAGATTCCGGGCCGCCGGGCCGACGTGAGCAAATCGATGGCAGCATCAATGGCCCCTTCGTCGATCACTCGGGCTTGAGCGCCTGGCTGGAACGTTGGCATCGCATCAACATGTCCGCGGAAGAGCTGGATCTCAACAGGAATCTCGATAAAGACGGGCCCGGGAACGCCGGTCGTGGCAATCTCAAACGCCCTGTACATCGTCGGAATAATGTCCGCGTGACTCTCGATCAGGAAATAGGATTTGGTGACGGGTTCGAGGAGCTTGCCCTGGTCAATTTGATGGAGTTGAAACGATCGGCCCGTATCTCGACGAATCCCGCCCGAGATGATCAGCATCGGAACTCCGTCGAGGAACGCCTCAGCGATTCCACTCATCGCATGCGTCGTCCCCGCCGCCGGCACAATCACGCAGGTCCCGATCTCATCGCTGGTTCGAGACAGTCCATCGGCGATGAACGCGGCACCTGCCTCGTGCGTGACGAGGTAGGGTGTGATCTTTCCGGAAGCACCAAGTTGATCGTACAGTTCGGTGTTATGGACCCCCGGTATGCCGAAGGTTCTCCTGACACCGATCTGTTCAAGGGCATAGACTGCCAGTTCCGCTCCCGTTCTCTTCATTATGTCACTCCAGCGATGGATCGCGCCGCTCTTCTGCCGGTGAAGATACACGTTGCGAGGAAAGTGCCTTCGAGAGATCGCTTGCCGTGAATACCACCGCCACCGAATCCGGCAGACTCACCAACGGCATACAGTCCCGGCAGCACGGGCCGGCCATCCGCCGACAAAACTCTGCAAGACAAATCCGTACGAATCCCTCCGAGACTCTTTCGGGAGAGAATGAACTCACGGATGGCGATCAGCGGCATGGCGCCCTGGTCTAGAATCGTCTGTGACTTGCACGTTCGGACCCGGTCGCCCCGGTACTTTCTCGCCTCAACAATTCGACGGACCTGCTCGTCGTCTTTCAATGCGGTGCCCGTACTGATTCCCCGATCGTATGCCTTGATCATCGCCTCGAGTGCGTGGGCATCCACGTCGTCCGAGCCTGTCATTGCGTTCATGCGGCCAGCAAGTTCCGCAACTGAATTCGCAACGATCACATCCTCACAATCTCTAGCGAGCGTCTGAACGAGCGCACGGTTACCCATCAATATTGACTTCAAGAATCCGAACACTTTTCGATTCCGAATCGCTTCGTTGAACTCGGAGCCGGAGACCGCCAGCTCCTTTCTGGCGATGCGGCTGTTCATAACCTGCCAGGAGTATTGCCTGTCCTCATGACAGACCTGCTGCACGAGACGCCTCGTATCAAACCCTGTTACCATCGGATCGGGCCCTATGCGTTCACCGCGAAAGTTGAGCCAGAGGGCCGACTTCGGCGGGACAATACTCAGACCGTGCAACTGGTGGCGCGGGTTTGGATGATGCACGCCTGCAGCGTAGAACCACGCCCTGTCGAGATTCGAAAGAACACCTCCCCTGTTCTCGACCACCCGATGAAGATCACCGTCGGCGTACCTGTGGGACCCGTTCAGGATCGTTTCTGGAATCCTTCCCAGATCGTGATCCCAGTGCTTGCGCAACCACGGGATGTTTCCGCAGTATCCGCCGGCCGCTACAACGACCGACTGCGCATCGGCTCGAAACTGCGTGCCATCTGCCTCATCAGTGCCTGTCACCCCGGCAACGCGTCCGTTTGCCAGCTCGACATCGGTAACGCGATGGCGGAAATGAAAGCTCAGGTGGGCACGTCGCGGATGTTGCATCAATCGGCCGACCAGCACTTCCATCAGCCGATCTCCAGTTCCCCAGACCATATGGAAGCGCGGCACGGAGTTTCCGGCGGCATCGCCACCCCGCTCGACCCAGTGCACAACCGGAAAGAACCTTACACCGAGCCTGCGCAACCAGTCGTCGACGTCGTCCGCGACGCCCTCAACGAAGGCCCGGGCCCATCGGCCCGGCCATTCATCGGTCGGGTCCAGCTCACCGGCCCGGAGCCAGTCCTGCAGTGCCAGTTCGGGGTCGTCCTTGAACCCCAGCCGTCGCTGCTCGCGTGAGTCGACCAGAAATATGCCGCCGAACGACCATTTGGCGAGACCACCCAGGCTTTCGCGATCATCCCGATCCAGCAGGACAACACTCAGGCCTTCATCCAGCAACTGCAGCGCCGCCACAATTCCTGCAATGCCGCCTCCAACGACCGCTACATCCGCGCGATAGGTTGCGTCTGCCATAGCGATCGACTAGTCCCAGAAAGCGTCTTTGAAGTGATCTATGTCCGCGCCCACATCACGCATGATGATACTTACAACATCAAACCGGCACGCCGCGCCCTCAAGTTTTTTCTCGTACAGGTAGGCCCTGGAAGCCGCGACGATGCGATCCCTCTTCTCGGGAGTCACCGCCTCCTCCGGTCGGCCAAACGCATCACCGCTTCTCGTCTTGACCTCAACGAACACAATCTCTCCGACGCCTGCATCGTGCCCGTCGGGATCGAAGCACACAAGGTCGATCTCATTCCGCTCGAAGCGGTAGTTCCGATCCAGGACTCGGATGCCCTTTTGCTCGAGATACTCGGCCGCGATACTCTCGCCGCGTTGCCCGAGTTGCCGATCACTCATCATCCTGGTCACTTGCCCGGGCGTCGCTCTTTTGCAGCGACTCAGCCATGTGAATCAGCTGCCGAATGATCGGGGCATGCTTTTCCTGGATAAAGGGCAGCAGCGCTGTGGTTACCCGATCGAACACCTCCATCAGCCGCATGAGGTTTTCTATGCGTTCATCGAACCGGGCCTCGTCCGCGTCGAGGGCGGCTGGACTGCCGGCTCGAAGGGCGTCCTGACAGCCACGCAGCTGCTCCATTACCGGCTCGATTTCCTGCCTTTCCCGGCGGCGAATTATCTGTGCGGTAATATGCCAGACATCTTTTTCCGCCTCGTAGAAGTCCTTCCGCGAACCCTCCCGCTGTACCTTGAAAACGAGCTTCCAGTCGATTAGAGATCGGAGGTTCATGTTCGCGTTGCCGCGACTTACGCTTAACGCCTCCATTATCTCGTCTGTATCGAGTGGTTCCTCCGACGCGTACAGGAGGGCGTGAATCTGAGCCATGGTCCGGTTAATCCCCCACCGGGAAGCCATGTCTCCCCAGAAACTGACGAACATGTCCAGAGCCTGCTCATGTCTCTCAGATAGCGCGGTCTGCGCGCCTTCAACACTCTGTACGGGATTTGCCACGGTGATCACCTCGCTCCGGGATGCACATTCCTTGAGACTTAACGGCTCGTGGTCAGTTCCACGGCTGGGCAGGCGCGGACCGGAAGAGACCGATCATCGACTTCGCCGCCACCTTGGCGGGCATCGTACACACCACGATTTCTTGCACTATTTTTTAAGTGTCCGGGTGAGTTGTTCATCCGGACGTGACGTCTACCCACAACCCGGATTCTGTGTCAGGCATACTGACAATTACGACTGACTTCGGCTATCGCGATGCATACGTGCCCGTCATGAAGGGTGTGATCGCGCGTATCGACCCGCAGATCCGAACGATCGATGTCACTCACGAGATCGCCCCACAGGACGTGATGGAGGCGGCATACGTTCTGCGGCGGGTTGTTCCGTACTACCCTGCCGGGACCGTGCACCTTGTTGTTGTCGATCCCGGCGTGGGCTCCGATCGGAGATGCGTCGCTCTGAGGAAAGGTGATCACCGCTTTGTTGGTCCCGACAACGGAATTTTCTCCCTCCTCCTGGACGACGGTTCGCCGGATGAACTGGTTCAACTCGACAGGGCGCAATACTGGAGAACGAACTCACCCAGCCGCACTTTTCACGGACGGGACATTTTCGCTCCTGTCGCCGCCCATCTTGCATCGGGCCGATCGATTCGCGATGTCGGTAGCCCGGTCGAAGCACTTGAACGGCTGCACTGGGCTTTGCCGATCAACGACGAGCAAGGTATTCAGGGATGGGTCGTGCACGTAGATCATTTTGGGAACTGCATCACGAACATCTCTCGTCAGTCATTCGAAGAGAACCGCCGTGGCCGAACCATGAAGTGTTTTGTTGGTAACGGAATACTTCGAGATGTTGCAACTACCTACGGTGACGTTGCCGCAGGCGAACCGCTCGTGCTTTTCGACAGCGCGGATTACCTCGAAGTTGCGGTCAACTCGGGAAACGCCTCGCGCCTCTTCGACATACAGCGAGGAGCAGCCGTCAACGTGATATTCCTTGACTAACATGCCCATTGATTCTCTGGAAGGTGTGGAGCCGTTCCTGACCCACCTCGACACGGTGCAGCGCGCTGCGCAGTTGTCGGCGGGAAGCGACGAAGCTGTCGAGAAACTCGTCGAGGAAACATTCAGGAGGGCGATCGCTGCGCATCGCAATGGTGATCCGCGACGCCCGCGCGAACTACTCCTGGCCGAACTGGGGAAAGCCCGGCAAAGTGGCGATGACACGGACGCGACCGCCACTGTCGTCGAGCAAGTAGTGAGCGATACCCACCGGGCAGCAGCGACCGAGCGTGCACGTTTGGTGGTGCATCAGGTCCTATCGGGGCTGGACTCACTGGACTGGCGTCTGCTCTTCCTTTCTGAAATCGACGCTCTGTCGATGGATGAGATTGCAGCGGTCACCGGTGAGTCGGCGGTCGTTCTGGAGGAGCGACGACAGAATGTGCTGACCAAGATTCACAAGAGCCTCTTTTCGGAATCAGGCCCTGAACAGCGCGTGCATCTCATTGACGGACTGCCGGATGACTGGCTGAAGGATTCGCTGTCGGCCATATCCCGGCAGCTGCCTCGCGCCTCCGACGGGCTTCGATCGCGAATCGCGGCATCGGCCGGACCGCAGGTACGCGTTGCGCAAAAGACAACATCCGTCGATGCACCGGCTCGCGCCGGTGCCAGCGCGCCACGGAAACGCCGCAGTCCGATCCGACCCATGTCGATCCTCGTCGGCATCGCCCTCGTGCTCGCCGTCGGATTTGGAGCAGATTATCTTCATTCGACACTCAGTGAGGAGCCGGAGCAAGACTTGATCGTCCTGACCGCACGCAAAGCAGAGTCGTTTCGATTTGACCTTCGCACCTCATCGCGCGATCGAGGCGAGCGGTTTCTGCAAACGCATACCGGTGTTAGATCCCGTATTCCCGTGATCAACGGGGCGACGCTCGGTGGCGTGGGAATAGAAGAGATTGCACCGGGCGTACAGGCTCCTGCGGTTCGATACATCGACGACTCCACCGGCGCAAGTATAACGCTCTATGCTCTCTCGTATCGATTCCTGGATGCCAATCCCTCCATACGGCTGTCGTCCGACGTGCGATCCCAGATCCAGAGCGAATCGAACTTTGACCTCCACAGCCTGCGATCAGCGCAGGTACTTGTGTGGCGCAACAGGTCCAGTATCTACCTGGCCGTTACGAAAATTGACGGGCGCGAACTACAGAGCCGAATCCCGGCTTCCTCCGACTGACCAGGGCTAGCTTGAAG
>JABDKH010000351.1 GCA_013002345.1 Rhodothermales bacterium | reverse complement strand
GCGTAGTACAGCGAGAAGGGGATACCGGCGAGCAGGACGAGATTGACCAACGCTGAGAGGAGTGCGTCGCCGATGACCATCTTGTTTGCTTATTCGCTAGTAGCAGGTGTGAACGCGTCCGCCGGGTCGAGATCGTGTTCCAACTGTGCACGACGGACCGTGATGAGCACGAACGCAGAGATCACGCTGAAAACGCAGATCTCATGCCAGCAATATAACCGACCTGCGTCGGTGGCGCGTAACTCTCGGGATACAAATCGGTCGCCGACATCACGGCCGGCCATCCAGTCTACGTCTGATATATCTGAATCAGATTCCCGCACGTATCGTCGAACGCGGCCACGATCGCCCCGCCGACATCCGTCGGCTGCGTTATGAACTTCACACCGAGCGACGTCAGCCGCGCGTGCTCAGCCTGGATGTCGTCGACGGCAAACGATGTAAGCGGAATACCCTGTTCGTATATGGCGCGCTGGAAGTTCGCGGCCGCTTCATTCGCATTGGGCTCCAGAAGGAACTGGGTGCCGTCGGGTTCGTCCGGAGACACGACGGTGAGTCATCAGAATTCATCCGCAGATATGTCCATCTTGACGTCGAACCCAAGCACCTCTGTGCAGAAGCGAAGTGCCTGCTCCTGATTGTCAACGATTACGCTGTTCAGCTATATTCTCATCGCCGAGGCCCGTCCACCGTCCCACTTCCGAACCCTCGCATACCCCGCGGTGACAACATTCGTTATCGAGGAAACAGCCGACGGACTGCTTTACTCACAGTCGCACGGCGGGCACCCCTTGTCGAACACGACTTTCCAGCCGTCATCACCTCGCCGCCAGATTGAGTTGAATGTCCCGATGCGTTGTCCCTCGGGGGCGAGGACCGGACCACTGCTGAGGGCAAGTGTGCCCGAATCAAGTACCTCCACAAGGTCGGGCTTCCAGGAGAAGGGGGCGATGTCGCCATCGAAGAAACGATTCCAGCCGGTTCCTATGGCCGCGACTCCGCGCAAGGCGCCCTCACCGCTGACAAACACCGCGTCGTGTGCAATGTGCGATACGAACGAGTCAAAATCGCGATCCGCCATTGTCTGCGCGAAGGCGATCTCGGCCGCTCGGACCTGCTGGGTGAGATCGGCGGCGGACTGGCATGTTGCAGATCTCAAACCCATCATCGAAATGGAGACTATCAACAGTCCATACGTTGTCTTCATTGTGCTTTCTCCGCATGCTCTTTTTTCTACGTTGTACCGCCGCTCTCCAATCATTCCGCTGCCTTCTTAGACTTTTGGAGCGAAAGAGCCGGATTGGATCGTCCGTACTGTATCATCGACATGTCGGTGAGAACTGACCTCCGCTAATCCTCTCCGACCGATATTACTAATCCGTCGGGATCGAGGTACTGTGCAATCCTTGCTCCGAACGTCTCCCTCGGCTCTTGCAGACAGCGGACCTTGTTCTTGATCATTCGGCTGTGGAATGCATCGAGGTCCGGCACGCTGATTCCGGATCCCCAACTTCCTGGAGCACGGTGCTGGTCGAGTTCGTGGGATGTAGACCCTTCGGCGACGTGCAGAGCCAGAGTCGCCCCTTCCGTTGCGAATTCCGTCCATCCGTCAGATTCAAACTTCAGTGGCAGTCCGATTACGTCCCGGTAGAACGCCACGGCTCTCTGCATGTCGCTCACAAAGGCAATTGCATACTTCACTCTCATTTGCGATCCCCCTTCAGATGAGTTGATATCACGCGGACGGTAGGCAGGTCGGTCAGTTTACTGCCAGAAGCAATTCGCATTTTAGTGGAACTCCGGAACCACAGCTGATTCGCAGGTGACAAGCTCCAGTCTGGTCATGTGTCTTTGTTTCCGGAAGACATGACAAGAATCGAGAATACGACAGTGCCGACGGCCAGGATCACAAGGCCACCTCCACCGAGCACGACTACCGAGCGCGCATAGCCTTCACTGACCAGCGACACATTGAAAAGCTCTTCGGCACCGACGAATGAAAAGAGAATCGCGACATACGCCAGCAGCGGAGTAGCAGACCAAGCAGCATAGCGCCCGATCCCTCCGATCCGAGAAACCAGCCCGCTGCGAACGTCATTGAATTTCCAGACGAAGCACGCGACGGGGACGATCAACATCGATATCGCTGCAACTGGAACAAGCATCGTGTCCATGGGCCCGAACTGGTTTCCATAGGAACGGGAACTCAAAAGTAGCGCCGTTCAGGCGTATTGGTTCAATCCGCGCGGCTCTCCCGTAGCCGCATGTCAACATGGAATGCAAGACTACCGGATCTGGGTTCCACAGATCTCTTCCGGCGCGCCGTCGCATATCGTCTCCCGGGCTTTCTTCAGCAGGGCTAACTCGGCTTCCGAATACGGTTCGTTGGATGACCTCTGAGAGACTAGACGGATCGTAGCGCGCTTCCATCCTCTGAAGTGCGCCAGGAATTGTGGATCAAGGTTGTCGCAGCCCTGTAGGTTGATCCACGTCCACTTCTGATGTGGAGCCATGTGTTCCACGCCTGCTCCTGTGATCGCCGTCCCGCCGAGATTGATCGATCGCAGGTTTATTCCTGCGACGTACCTCAGGTCCTCGTCCCGGATATCCGAGCCCCAGAGATCAATGTCACCGATGGTCGACAGGGAGGGGTGCGCGAGGTGCTCCATCAAGTGCGAGGCCCCCCGTGGCATGCGAAGACTCACGTACCAGTGTTGCGCAGGCAGCCGGACTTCGTAGGTGCCGCTGGCCCGGCCAAGATACTCCTCTCCGTTGCCGCACGTGAAGCAATTCACATCTTCGATGAGCCATAGCTCACCGAGATCCGCGTCCACCGGAAACTCGAGTGTGAAGGAAGGTGAGACGTTGCACGACGCGAGCAGGATGATCGAGAAGACAGGCACCAACACTCGGCCGCGCTGCACGCGGGCTCGGACCAACGTCATGTTCATTCTCTTTCTTCGATAGCTCTGCGCTTGAACCGTCATGATTCGACGCCCCGCCGGGCGCTCAGCTGTCTCGCCCGGTATGCGACTGCAGCGAGGATGACAACGCTACCCAGATACGACACCGCATAGCACCACCCGGCCGGACCCGAATGGCCGTATGATTCCATTCCAGACTGCTCCTCAACCCACTTCCAGAAGGGAACGAGCAGAAGGGAAATAGCGAGCGCGAGTGGAACAGAGGCCAGGAGCACGACCACAACCGCAGATGCTTTGGAAAGGAGCTTCATTGTGTGCGGACGTCGACGGATCTAACACCTGCTGAACCCCGGTCATGGTGAACGCCGGGAGCTCTCGTTCGCAACGACGAATTACGATCCGGGCGACTTGCGCCTTTTCTTGTGGCCACGTCGGGGCCAGTACGGAAATTCCTCTTCATTGACATCGATGTCCAGTTCCATAACGCGCAGTTGCATTCGTTCCTGCACGTCGGAGACGGCCTTGTTGTAAATGCTGGGTCCAATCTCCTCCAGGAAAAAGTCCAGGAGTCCGCCGGCGGCAATGTTGCCGAATCGCTCCTCAAATTTGTCTACCGAGTACGTCTGGATCGAGGAAATAGCCTCCTCACGCGCTTCGTCGGACAGTTCAATAGCCATCACTAATACCGGTACCTGGGGGCGGTTCGATCTCTCGTTCGACGTATTGTCGAAGGTGTTTGTCGGTACCGGAAACTACAGCGTCGGAAGCGAAGGCTTCAACACCATGATCACCAGCGCCGCGACGGGCGTGAGCAGCGCCGAATCGGTGAGGTTGACGGACGATCTACCCAAACGACGCAGAGCGCGCACAAGTACATACTTTAGTCAGTCCGCTGTGGCGCGCCGACTTCGGCAAGATAGAAATGCCAGAGGATTCTCGCGGCAACAGCTCGCCAGGGTGTCCAGGCTGAGGCGATCTGCCGCTGTCGCTCCGTCGACGGTCGAGATTTCAAGCGCCTGAGGCGTCGCACCGCTTCTGCGAGTGCGAGGTCGCCATCGGGCCATACGTCGGGACGGCGAAGCATCATTAGCCGATAGATGTCAGCGGTCCAGGGGCCGATCCCGCGGACTTTCAGAAGCATCGTGCGGGCAACGGCGTCGTCGGCGCGAGCGATGGCGGACAAGTCCAGGCCTCCCGACGCAATGGACTTCGCGATGTCATGAGTGTACCCGGCCTTCTGTCGGGTGAACCCGAGTTGCCTGAGTCCTGACTCACCAATCCGTATGACCGCTTGCGGCGTGACGTGCCCGGCCGCTGATCTTAGCCTGTCGTATACGGCCGCCGCTGAAGCGAGAGAGACTTGCTGCTCCAGGATGACGCGGACAAGTGAGGCATATCCCGGACGCCGTGCCCATAGCGGAGGGGGGCCGTGGCGGGATACGATACGTGCGAGGTCCCGGTCAACGAAGCACAATTCGCTTACGCCCAGGAGTAACGTTTTGTGTGTCAGTCGTCGCATCAACGTCCAGCATCCCGACCTCGGGCCGCTACTACTTCTATCAGCTAAATCTCCTAGTCGGACAGAACGTCCGAAACTCGATTTCGAAGCGACGGAAGCAACTCCGTCTCGAACCATGGATTCCGGCGCAGCCAGATGTTGTTTCTGGGACTCGGATGCGGGAGCGGTACGACCTCGGGCCCATATGTTCGCCAGGATCTGACGATTTCGGTGACGGACGAATTCTTCTGTCCGAAGTGATACGCCAGTGCATACCGTCCCAAAACGATGGTGAGCTCAAGGTTTTGAAGCTGGTCGAGCAATTGTGTGCGCCATGCAGATGCACATTCCGGCCTGGGTGGGAGATCTCCCGACTTCCCGGAACCGGGGAAACAGAATCCCATGGGAAGTATCGCGATCTGTTCCGGGTCATAGAACACTCCGCGAGTCACACCAAGCCACTCGCGCAAGCGGTCGCCGCTGGGGTCGTCGAATGGTATCCCCGTCTCATGAACCTTCTTACCAGGAGCCTGGCCCGCTAACAGGATTCTGGCTGCCGGGTGCAATTGGAGGACGGGCCTGGGACCGAGTGGAAGGACCGCGCTACAGATGGTGCATGCTCGGACTTCTTTCAGTAATGGCGAGAACGGCTTCACGGTTTTCGTTTCCAGTTCTGTCGGATAGACTTCACGGTCGATTTGATCGGGATGTGCATTACGCCCGCGACGGGCCGGATCTTCTCTTCGGCGATGCACCAGCCGTGGCGACCGGTAGGTCAAGGTCACTCGCCGCGGGCGAGTCCGAAGCAGGTAAGTGTGTCGCTGGGAGATCGGCCATTCGTGCGGCGGCGCGTGAGGCGATAGCCTCCATCTGTTGAGCTCGCAGCTTCGCCCACCGTGGCAGGCGATACGTGGCGTAGCCAATGCCACCGAGACCCGCCGCAGCAAACGCGGAGGCGGCCATCGTAGTGGCCAGTTCCACAGCGAAGTCTCCGGTAACAGCCAGCATCAGGATCAAAAACATGCCCATGAGGAAGGCTCCCAACCCGGCCCCCATGACCATTCTGAGGTTCTCATTCAGTGTTCGAAAGCTCAACCGGTGTCCCGATTCCGTGGGCTCGACAAGTACATGAAGGTTGCCGTTCCTCCACTGCCTGAGTGAGCCCTCGCGCCCGACAACTCCCGCCGCGTTAAAGGTCTCGCGGAGGTCCACGACAAGCCGATCCCACTGGCCATCAGACAGTGCACCTGGAAGTTCCACGGTTCTCTGAACGCTAACGGTCGAGCCCAGGTAAGTTTTTGCCGGGGGACTTGGTAGGTTCCGGTCCATGGCGGCGGCGGCACGCGCGATGAATTCAGACGTAATGCCGGCCTCATTCCCGATCTCCTGCAGCTCGGTCAGCGTGAGCCCCTGGCCATCCGAGAGTTGCCGCTGTGCGGCCTCCTGGGCCCTGGTCGCCTGCTTGAAGATCCTGGTGATCTCTTGCTCACTGTATCTTCGCTCGACGCTCATGTGTTCGGGATGATAGTGCTTGGTCCGCCACGCTCAATATAACGGGTCGATACATCATGCCGGCCGTGACCGTCGTGCAGCAGTCGATCGCCAGGCCGGTAGAAAGGCGTGTTTCGTGCTATTCCGTCAGGAAACTCACCCTCGTCGGCAGTTCAACGCTGAACGTGACAACCGGCGCTCTCGTACCATCGTAGAGTATCACGAACCACCCCGGCGTTTTCTCCGACCAGTCGTAGTCCTGCTCAAGACCGTCTACCATGAACGTGAACTTCTTCTCGCTCGTCGAGGTGTATGCCACCTGGAGGCTGTCGAGCAGATCGAAACCTGCCGACCGATACCAGTTCTCATCATCGGCGGCGACATAGAAATCCTCTTCTCCCATTTGCTGCTTGAGAGCGGCCACCTCCTGTGAATCGGGTGAAACGAACAGGATGATTCTGCCGGTGATAACGGAATCCTGCTGCTGCGCAATCGTGGGTTCAGTCCGCACGGCCAACGAAAGGATGGTTAGAAGGAGGAGTCTCAAGAGGGCGGGCACATCAAGCCTGCGTCGAATCTCAAGATCGCACTGAAGTGTCATACTGACTATGTCTCGCTCAGAAACTGCTCGACAATGAGCCTGTCGTGAAGGCATACAGGATGTAGCCGAGCAACACTGCTCCCGGGATCGAGGCGACGACCGTAGCGCGAAGCAGGCGCGCATCATCCTCTTGCCGCTGACGTGCCGACGCCACGAGTGTTGCGCCCATCAAGGCCAGGAACAAGGACACAATGCAGGTCAATAACGGGAGAGCGACAGCAAAGTAGCTAATAGTCGCCGCGATCCTTCTGAAGAACAGACCTTCCAGCAGAAGCGCAGTCAACGGTATCCACGCCACTCGGATGAACGCTACTTCGATCGTCCAGCGTCGCGCCAGGAGGATGAAGGGGACACCGAGGGCAGCTATCAGGCATACGGCCAATAATCCTACGGTGATCACTGCATCGTCATGAGAGGGTTGACATCATACTATTGATTTAACCCCTGCGGCTCAAACAGTCAAACAGCGATCACGCCGGCACCACGCTTCCGAAGTCGGGCCGCGTTGTTGACATCGAGAGCCAAGGGCTTCCCATTGGTGAAGGGGATCACCTCACTGAAGAGACCGATAGGTCATCCTGTTCGGCGATGCAGCGACCGCACGCAACGCTCAGAGAGTCGTGCGTAACTTCTAGCCGGAGCGTCTTTGGCTGCGCCCGTTGTTGGACCGGCCGTGGCGGTTGTTTTGCCGGCTTCCGCCCGACCGATTACGCGAAGCGTAGCCATTGCGTGGCCGTGAAGGCTGTGCATTCGCCTCGGCCTCATGCTCAAAGCCATCGGCTCGGCGGCGAGCAATGGGCTCGCCGATCATGCGCTCGGTCGCCCGCACCCATCCGCGATCACTGTTTGTGACGAATGTTGATGCGACACCCGTGCGCTCCGAGCGTCCGGTTCTGCCGATGCGATGCGTATATACCTCGGGCGTGTTCGGTACATCGAAGTTGAAGACGTGGGACACGCTGCTCACGTCGATGCCGCGCGACGCTATGTCTGTCGCGACCAGCACGTCAAATCGGTTGGCGCGAAACCCGCTCATGGCTCTGTCGCGTTGGGCCTGCGACATATTGCCCTGAAGGCTTACCGCACGATGGCCCGCTTTGCCCAGTTGTTCGGCCAGGCGGCGGGCGCGGTGCTTGGTTCGCGTGAACACAATGGCTGTCTCGCATTCGTCGTCGGCGAGCATATGCTCCAGCAATGCCCGCTTGCTTCCCTCGGCCACCATGTAAAGAGCATGGTCGATGGTGGAGGCAGGAGCCGTGGTTGCCAGTTCAACGACATGCGGATCGAGCAAGATCTCGTTCGCGAGTCCACGGATTTCGCTCGGCATCGTGGCGGCAAAAAGAAGATTCTGGCGGTCTTCCGGCATTCTCTCCATAATCTTTCGGACATCCGGCAAGAAGCCCATATCCACCATGTGATCGGCCTCATCGAGCACGAGGGCTTCGACGTTGTCGAGGCGGAGAATACCCTGTCGGAGGAGGTCGAGAACGCGGCCGGGACAACCGACGACGATCTCAGGATGCTGACGGAGAGACTTGATCTGTCCGTGCATCGACACGCCGCCGTAGACAGTGGCCAGTTTGATCTTTGTGAACTTGGCCAGAGTGCGGATTTCGGCCGCAATCTGGTTGGCCAGCTCACGGGTCGGTGCGAGTACAAGAGCCCTCGGGCCTTTGCGGCGTTGATCGAGAAGTCGGTCGAGAAGCGGCAGCGCGAAAGCCGCCGTCTTGCCGGTACCGGTCTGGGCGAGGCCCAGTACGTCGCGACCCTGGAGTCCGGCGGGAATGGTTTCGAGCTGGATCGGACGCGGCTGTTCGAAGCCGGCGGCGTGGATCCCGCGCATAAGAGATTCGTGGAGCCCGAACCGGACAAATCCGACTGAGGCAGATGATATTTTCTTGGACATTGTTACTTGATTTCGGCTACACGCACGCAGACCTGGGTCTGTACGGTGACCGTACATTTCCGACCCAGACAACAGAGAAGGGCAAGAGGGAGTTGTTGGCGGCGTGACTCTCTGATATGAAAGAAGAGAAGTCCTGTTGTTCGCCGCTGCTGCACCGAAGGGCAGTTCAGACGTGACGGGTCAATAACGCAAAAGAGCGGTGGGAGCCCGTTTCTAGCCTGAAGCCTAATAATACGAAGTTTAGTTGTGGGAGTTCCCGGTTAGTCGCCGTTTAGTTGCTACGCCCGGTTTGTGGGTCGAATCATGTGTCGAGTACCGGATGCCGTCCAGCGATTCATTGCCACTCAGCCGCACTCGCAGGTCAAGAGCCGAACCAGACGGCTCCATATCCCAGCTCCTCAACGATGCCGAACGGCGTCATGGATAGGATCAGGGCGATGGCATTTGCCAGAAACGACCACAACATGTCGTATTTGGCGTGTTTCGGACGGTCCGTTTCCGCTGAGTTGCCTATGAGACGGTAGGAGAAAGGGGCTCCTTGTACGCGAATGCTGAACTTCTTGAGTGCCGGAAGGATAGCCTTATGCAAGAGCAGGAAGTAAAGCGGAACAGTGATGAAGAAGTATATCGTGAATCGATCCATTGGTGCCCCGAATCTCAGTGTTCCTTGTTGAGTCTAGCACGCCTGCGACGCTTACCGACCTGTTGTTTTGTGGGCCCTGTTGCAGTCGGGGATGCGTGTGTGCGCGGCAACTCCACAGAAAGCGTGGCTGGCTAGCGGCCTTCCGCTGCGTCCTTGATTGATCGCAGCATCCGTTTGCGAATGATTCCGCTGTACGGGCATACAATCGTCCAGTATGCGGAAAACTTGCGCCGTGATGAGTTGTCGAGGCAAATAACACGCGTTGCTGTGGATAGTCTCGTAACCTCGACTGCAAGGCTTTCCACCTCAAAGGTCCATGCCGCTTTGGCATAGCCAGGAGTATTGAAGTCGTCGAACCGGGCCGGCTCAAAGTCCACAAGCCTTCCAGATGGCTTCCAGAACTGACCAATCAAACCAAGGGCAAATGCCCGGTCGGGATCATCACGTATCAGCTTGAAATGAAGCTCTGACAATCCCCTGGCAGTGAGGGCGGCACTCGGGAGGCCTCTCAGCCGAAACAGCAGTCGAATGAGCAAGGAACCCGACAAGTCCAGATCCCGGGCCACGGCAATAACGCGTGCGGCCGGGGCTGACACTATTGTGGAATGGTGGCTTTCCACGTCGAAATCAGGCAGAATATCATTGACCAGGCTGGAGGTCATTGGCTGTCGGCGAGTAAGGCCCCAGTCTGTCGCGACGTGCGTTTCGGCGATGCCACTCTGAAGCCGAACCCTTTGAAAGAGGGCGCAGGAAACCAAATGACAAGGAGACGCGCTACGAAATCGGTATCACGGCCGGCGCAATGGGAGAGCCATTACAGTTGCGCACGTACCGTGGGTGGACCGGACAAGGTCTAATGTCGGCCAGACCGTTTCCGGGCGCGCGCGCCGTCCGCCTCAGTCCTCTTTGGTGGCAATCATTCGGTACGCCAGCGCCCCAAGCACCGCACCGACGATTGGAGCCAGCCAGAAGAGCCAGAGCTGTGCGACGGCCCAATCACCAACAAAGAGAGCGACTCCTGTGCTCCGTGCAGGGTTAACGGACGTGTTGGTAACCGGAATGC
>JABDKH010000350.1 GCA_013002345.1 Rhodothermales bacterium | reverse complement strand
GGAGCAGGTCATCGAGCATCTCGCGTTTTTCCAGGTCGTACGATCGACCCAGATAGAACTCGCCCAGTTTTTCGTAGGATTCGACGGGGATATCCATGCTTCAGATAGTTCGGTGTGATGTGATGGTCAGGGCATCTGAATGATGCCGAAGAGGTTGCCGAACGGGTCTTCGACGGTCCCGACAAGGACGCCGCCACCGACGTCGCTTACGCCGGTGACCTCGGTGGCTCCGAGGGTCGTCAGTCTGTCGTACGTCGCGACGGCGTCATCGACTTCCCAATATACCCACATGCCTCCGCGACCCGGGGGGGCAAGGGCGGTGTCGGGGTCAAGTCCCAGCTCGAAGTCGCCCACCTGGAAACCCACATAAAACGGCTCGTCGAAATACGGCTCGATGCCGAAGACGGACGAGTACCAGGCTTTTCCTGCGTCGAGGTCCGGCGTGACGTAGACGACGGTCTTGACGCCTTTGAATTCCGTGGTTGCGGCGGGTTCGCTGGTGCACGCCGCGGCGACCAGGAAGGCCGAGACAAGAATCAGTTTCCTCATGAAACGAAGATACACAGCGCGCGACATCATCCGTACTTTCCGTGCCACTCCATCGACAGCCACGCTGCGTCGACGCAACCATTTGGCGGCATCCAAGCCGTACCCGCGCCATCGCAAGCCACGCTACGTCATCCCGAACGAAGTGGGGGACCTTTGGCGGACGGTTGTAGTCGGTTTCTACCCGAAGACGTGGACCCTTCCGGAAGCACGTTGCAACATCCTTTGCGGACGATGACGAAGACGTCGAATTCACGGTGCGGCCTTCTGCGAATCTTAACCGCGGAGCCGTGAACCCGCTTCTTCCTCTCGGGTAAGCCGTCACTCCAACGCACGTGGTCGAGGTGAGAATGGAAGATTTCTTCTTCGCGCGCTCCCTGATGGCGCTCTCTCTGGCCTTCCACATCGTCTTCGCGGTGATGGGCATCGGGATGCCGCTGCTCATGGCCATGGCGGAGGGCAAATATCTCCGAACGAAGGAACCTGTATACCTCGATCTGGCGAAGCGGTGGGCGCGCGGTACTGCAATTCTGTTTGCCGTTGGTGCGGTTTCGGGAACGGTGCTGTCGTTCGAGTTGGGGTTGCTCTGGCCGGACTTCATGGCGGTGGCCGGTGGAGTGATCGGCATGCCCTTCTCGCTTGAGGGATTCGCCTTCTTCACCGAAGCCATCTTCCTTGGAATTTACCTGTATGCGTGGGATCGCATGCCGCCTCTTGCTCACTGGCTTTCCGGGGTGGTGGTAGCTGTCAGTGGAGCGCTTTCGGGCGTGTTTGTGATCACCGCGAATGCCTGGATGAATGCTCCTGTCGGGTTTGATCTCGTCGACGGAGTCATTACGAATGTCGATCCCGTTGCTGCGATGATGAATCCGGCAGCACTTCAGCAGATCATCCACATGATCCTCGCTTCGTACGTGGCTGTCGGTTTTGCGGTGTCGGCTGTACATGCCTTTTTCCTGCGGAAAGACCGAACGAGCACCTTCCACCGCTACGCTTTTGGCCTCGCGCTTCTAATGGCGATGGTGAGCATCCCGCTTGAGCTCGTCAGCGGTGACCGAATTGCAAAGATGACGGCCGTGCTGCAGCCTCCGAAGTTTGCGGCGATGGAGGCGCACTATCACACCGAATCTGGCGCGCCGCTGGTCATCGGGGGCCTGCCTGATGACGCGGAGATGGAGACCCGGTACGCACTCGAGATTCCGTACGGTCTTAGCTTCCTGGCCCACGGCGACGTTGGCGCCGAGGTAACAGGACTCGATGCCTACCCTCGAGATGAATGGCCGAACGTGACGATCGTTCACTGGGCGTTCGACATCATGGTGGGTTGTGGAATGATGATGTTTGTCCTCGCGCTCTGGACCGGGTGGAAGTGGGCGCGAACGCGGCGACTCCCGGACGATCCGCGGCTATTGCTGGCGCTTATCGCTGCCGGGCCGCTCGGATTTATCGCCATCGAGGCGGGGTGGATCGTGACGGAAGTTGGTCGACAGCCATGGATCATCTGGGGTGTGCTGCGTACCGAGGATGCCGTTACTCCCGTGAGTGGTCTGGCGGCGCCCTTCATCGCGTTCACGGTTCTGTATGTCTTTCTCTCCGTCGTCCTAGTCTTCCTGCTCAAGCGGCAGTTCCTCGAGACACACTCCGGGAATCATCGATCCTGATGTGCTGATGCCCGGGCGGAGCGCTTTAATGCCTGACTCAATCGATCAACCACGAACACGATGTACGAAACGATCCTGGCGCTGGTGATGCTCGCAGCGCTCGTGTTGTATGCGCTTTTCGCCGGAGCGGACTACGGCGGAGGCATGTGGGATCTTCTGGCGTTCGGACCGAATCGGCGGCAGCAACGAGACGCGATCGCCGACGCCATCGGACCCGTGTGGGAGGCGAATCATGTATGGCTGATTCTTGTGATCGTCCTTCTCTTCTCAGCGTTTCCGCCCGCATTCGGGATGATCATGACGGCGCTGTTCATGCCCATGATTTTGATCCTCATTGGGATTGTGCTCCGCGGCACCACCTTTGTCTTTCGCAAATACGATTTGCAGCGGGACGCCGTGCATCGACGGTGGAGTGCGATCTTCGGCATCGCGAGTTTCCTGACGCCGTTCTTCCTCGGCCTCAGCCTCGGTGCACTTGCTACCGGTGATATCCGCGTTGAAGAGGGCGTGATCATTTCAGGATTTTACGCGGGGTGGACGACAGCCTTTGCTGTCGGGTGCGGGCTCTTTGCGCAGGGGCTCTTTGCGTATCTGGCCGCCGTCTACATGACCGTCGAGACTGAAGACAATCCGGCAGTCCAGAGAGACTTTCAGATCCGATCGTTGATCTCGGCTGTGACGCTCGCACCGGCGGCACTGCTCGTCTACCTCCTCGCGGGCGACGGCGCTCCGTATCTCTTCGATGGTCTCTCGCAGTGGTGGTCGCCACCGATAGGCGCCGCCGTTTCGCTTCTCGGTATCGGAGCTGTTGTAGCGCTCTGGGTGCGCCGCTTCGCGTGGGCACGGGTCGCCGCCGTTCTGCAGGTTACCTTGATCCTCGTGGGCTGGGGCCTGGCGCAATTCCCGTACGTCATCGTCCCCGATGTTACGTTTGCAGATGCCGCCACGGCGCCGGCCACGCTGCGGCTCCTCACGCTGATACTCGGTGCCGGAACAGTGCTGCTGCTCCCCGCCTTCGCCTACCTCTTCTACATCTTCAAGCGGCGAAGACTCCCCGCGGATTCCCGGTAGTGACGTCAGACAACACGTAGTCCATCCCCGCAATGAACTGCACTTGAATCGCAAGCCATCCGTAGAGCACCATCACGGGCGAGGTAAATCGCTCCGGCTCCAGATCCATTCGGAAGACTGTTCTTCGCCGTCGCCCTGGCCAGAGATCCTGGCATGAAGTCGGCCCGCGCGATCAACCCGATAGGCGATCATTTGTGGAAAATCGTGGGCGAGGTTTTCGAACGTGACGCTGGAATCCGTCACGCCTGACGCGATGAAGGGTGTCGGCGGCCGACCGCGCGGACTGGCATGAAACACCAGCGTGTCGCCGCGCTGTTCGATTCGCAGGTATTCAAAGAAAGAGCGTCCCGACGCGAACAGGTCGACGTGCATGCCGACCATTACGTTGCCACGCGCCGGCAGCCAGACTTCTTCCATGCGGGTGCCGTCCTGCTCGCCCGTCCAGTAGCCCTGCATCCACGAGAGCCGAGCCAGGTCTAATGGCTCGGAGGCCGAGTCGTGTATCGCCGGCTCCGCTGAATAGAGATTCCTTGACTCCTCACAGCGAGTAAATGCCGCGGCGAAGATCAACAGTATCGGGGCGAGTGTTCTCATGGATCGTTATGGAGCTTGCATCGTGCTTTGGGTCGTCTGGCAGATCCGATCGCCACCCGGAGCCCTCCCGGACCCGCGATACGACGGATGGGGGATTCCCCGGCCAGCTGGCGCACCCGAAACCGGCACGCCATGTCTTCCTAGTTAACTAGTGTTATGGTTCGATGCAACATTCTTGCGCCGCGCCGTCCTTCGTAGAGGAACCATGCTTCGCATCTTACTTGGGATACCACTGACCCTGTTTGCCATCCATGGGCAGAGTGGAGCACTCGCGCAAACAACGGGCACGTGTGAGCCCGGCACAGCGCAGGAGGAGTTGGATGTGGGAAGGGTCAGGGCTTCCATCTACAATACGGGCAACCTGTTTCGCGACATAAACGGAGGATTCTACGAGGTACCGAAGGACTCCAGTGCACATGCTATTTTCTCGACCTCCCTGTGGCTCGGAGCCCGAGTGAACGGCGAGCTGCGTGCAGCGATCAATCACTTCTACGAATCTGAACTGTGGCCCGGACCGCTTGATGAGAACGGCGACCCGCCAGCGGACTGCACGCCCTACGATCGGATCTTCAACGTGTATCGATCCGATATAGAGTCACTTGACGCCGGGGGGACAGCAACCGAAGACATTCGCGACTGGCCGTGGGAACTGGGTGCTCTCGTTCGCGATGGCGACGGAAATCCCGGCAACTACGATGTGGCAGCGGGCGATCGGCCGCGGGTCCTCGGGGACCAGACAGCCTGGTGGGTCATGAACGACGCGGGAAATGTGCACGAGAGATCAAAGACCGCACCCCTGGGCGTGGAGCTACGGGTAACGGCTTTTGGATTTGAGGAGGTGTTCAGCAACGCGTGGCCGGAGTACGCAACGTTCTACCTGATCGATGTGGTAAACAAGTCACCTGCACGACTGGATAGCCTTTACTTCGGCTCCTTTGTGGACGCCGACGTGGGATACGGCAGCGATGACCGCGTCGGGTGTGACTCTCTCCTGGGGCTCGGATACGCCTACAACGCCGACGATTTTGACCGAGAGTATGGCAATCGACCACCGGCGATTGGATATACCATGATCGCGGCTTCGGAGGCGACGGACGACGGAATCGATAATGACTTTGATGGCGCAACCGATGAACCGGGAGAGCGCAGACAGACAACGAGCTGCCTCGAGCTACGCAAGAGCAGCGGCTTTCCGCCCCTCGGGGAGTACCCTCAGTCGGCGGAGGGTTACTACAACCTGCTACAAGGTCTGGGCAGCGACGGCATGCCGATAACGTACGGTAGCTACGGTAGCGACTACTCAGCGAGTCCAACCACCTTCATGTACACCGCCGACCCGCCGGAATTCTGGAGCGCGGATCAGATTGAACCGGGCGGTCCCTCGAGCCGCTTTGCGGAGATTCGGTTTCTCGTCGGGCTGGGACCGTTGCGGTTGGATAGCGGTGATTCCGAGCGAATTCTGATGTCGATTCTCTTTGCCCGGGAAGGCGACCGGCATCAGTCTGTGCAGAGACTGAAGGTGATTGCCCGGAATGCTCTGAACCTTGGAAGCTGGCTGCTAGATGACGTGGACAGTGTATCGATTGCGGAGCCGCCGACGCCGGAGGGACCTGCCGCATACGGGCTCGGCCATTACCCTTCGCCAGGCTCGGGTCAGGTCTTTGTCAGATACAACATACCCGTGTTAGCCCCGGTCAGAATCACACTGTTTGATGTGCTCGGCAGAGAGGTCCTGCGGATTGTGAATGCTCCTCGTGCACCCGGCGAATATGAGGAGGTCGTCGTCGTGTCGCACCTTGCCTCCGGTGTTTACTACTACGTCCTCGAGACAAAGGGTTACTCGTTCCCGGCACGGACCCTGGTGGTCGTACGGTAGGCGGCTTTTTTGTGGGACGTGTTCGTTGGCGCCGCCTTCCACACCGCCGCTCCAATCTTCTCCGCCTCGTCTTCCGTCGTAATGAATCGGTCGCGACCGCCGGTATGCGCCGGGAAACCTTCGTATCCCCCGAACACACCATGCAGCGGCCAGGCCTG
>JABDKH010000349.1 GCA_013002345.1 Rhodothermales bacterium | reverse complement strand
ATGACGTACCTGTTATAATGCCCCGTACTGCCCCCCTTGGATTCCCGTCATCCAACTTCGGGGCAATAATGTCGGAACCTCAGGCCAACGGCTCTTTCCTCCTTTCTGTCCGTTCGGTCTGGGGTTTCGGCTCTTTTGGGGGCCAAATTTTCTGGTATATTTTTGGCCGTTTCACTTTTTCGGTTTCAAACTCCACCCCCAAAAGCCCCCCCCCTCGTTTGACGCGGGGCCATCTCATGGGGTAAACTCCGACCCCAACCCCACTACAGGAAAGGACATCATGTCCAAAGAAGTAAAGACACACCATCAAGCAGTCTTGATGTCGTGAAGTACACCTACGACCGAGAGTCTGACTGCGCGTACATCGAATATCGCACCCCCCAGGCCGAGGCGGTGAACTCGGTGCCGATCAGGACCAACATGGTTGCCGACTTTGAACCCGACGGAACCTTTGTGGGGCTCGAAATTCTGGACGCATCCCGCGTCGGCGACTGGCGTGAACTGGTTGAAGATCAGTTCGGTGAGGAAGCCGTCATGGGAATCACCAAAGAAATGTTTAGGAAAGTCCTTGACAAGCCGCCATCAGGTGTGTAAGTTGGCATTCGTTGGTCGACGGACCGGCACGGAGATGACAGAAAGCGTGATTTCCTGGCACTGTGGAAGTCAGAAATTGTAGCCACGGTCAACAGAACCAAACCTGCCAACGGGAAGTCCTGAGGCAAGGGTGCGGGCTTGAGATGGGACACCATCGAGGGAGTTGATGCCAAATGGGCAAACGTGTGTGTTGAACCAATACATTCTCGTAACGAACAATGGTGCTGGTTCATGTGGGTAGTCAGTCCCACTCTCCACTTCAAGCCCCTCGGCTCCGGTCGGGGGGCTTGTCCCTTTTTGTGTTAGGTTGCGGCGATGGAACGTAGAAGCTTTATCAGGGGTGCCGCCGCTACGGTGGCGGTGGGTCGACAGGCTCTCAACGCCGACCCGTTTGTCGGCAGCTTTGCCGGTGACCCGATCGTCGGTGAACAATTCTTCCCGGCTCAAGTCCCGGCACCGGTCCATGGGTTGGTGCCCGAACACTGGTCGATTATCAACGGGGGTATTCGATACATCGGGCCGGCTCAGGTTATCAACGGGAGTATTCGATACATCGGGCCAGCTCATGGCCAAGATGATGCCAGCGATGCCACCGTGGTCGAACTGCACCGCTTCCTGCAGGCTCAAGCCGACGACGCGGTGGCGATGGCAGGCGACGCCGTGACCGACAACATTGTGATGCTTGAGAACGATGTCAACATCGACGACGCTGCCGCGGAACACTTACATGGGGGTTCGATTATCCAAGACGATGGGGCCACCTGCTACGACGGCATCATTAATTACGGGTCAGTCGATGCCATAACACTGCACCAGGACGGCGAGCTCATTGAGAATGATTACTGGAATCACACGGGGCTCAGTGACCCAAACCAAAACATCTCACAGTGCTGAACGTGTCAGCGGTTTAGGCTCCGCTTGCGGATCACTCGTCGCACACCAACCTCGGCTTGAGGTGACAGGGGTTCGCTCAACGCTGCGACGGCGAGCTGCTCAAGGCGCTCACGTTCCTCGGCCCACTTGAACTTGTCGGTCCAGAGTGTCCGTTGGTGTATCTCCCGCTCCACCTCTTCACCCCTGAGGTACACGAACCATCGGTAGTGGATGTCGGGGCGTGATCCGACCTTGAAATGGCAAGACGGGCACGCTGATACGAGGTTGGGCAGGTGGGTCCGCGTCCACGAGATGGTACGGCTTACGTAGTGCGACGTGTGAAGCTCCCCGAACGGTACGTGGGTGCCACAGTATTCGCACTGCTCGACGCGTCTGGTGAGCGCAGAGGCGATCTGGTCGCACCGTCCCCGGTCGCCTTTCGCTGCCACGTCAGAGGGGTTTGACTCTCACGGTTGGCCGCTTCGATCGTGCGCCTTGCCACAGCACGACCTTGTGGTCCTGTGTCATCCATTCTGAGGTTTCCTGAGCCTCACCGTGGTCACGTATGAGATCGTCGTAATCGGCCAGTCGAGATTCAAGTCCCTTGATGGCGACGGAAGTTTCATAACGTTGGGCGATTACGTCGTCCACATCGCCGAGGCTGAGTGGTCCGCCGGCGACCAGGTGGGAAGACAGCGTGGCGCACCGGTGCCGGCGCACACAGAATCTACATTTAGAATTGAGTTTCTCTTCGGGTTCTTCTGTTTTCCTGATGTCCTCAATGACAGATAAAACAAATTCTTCCGTGCGGGCGTGGTCTTCTTCGGTAAACAGCGAGCTCACCGCCTGGTGTCGCAACTGATCCAGCGTCACCCACACGTTGTCGATGCCCCAGATTTGGGAAGCCGCCCACGCATACAAGCGAGGCTGAATCTCGTTGTGCAACTCGTCGGGTGCCATGCGCATGACGCTGGTCTTGTAGTCGACGACTTCCAGCTCACCGTCGGGGGTGCGGTCTACTCGGTCCATGATGGTGGTGATCCCAACGCCATCGAGCACGGCTTCACGTCGGTACTCGGTACCCAGCACCTCTCCGGTGAATGGGGTCCGCTCCACCCACTGCACACAGAGTTCAGCTCCTTCGTTGTACCGGTCAGCGCCTCGGGCACCGAACACTTCCCGATGGGCAGTGTGGTACAGCGAACGCATCTGCATCTCGGCGGTCACGTCGTCGTAACCCTGAAGATAGTGTTCCTCGACGACCCACTCCTCGAGGGCGCGGTGGCAAGCCGAGCCGAGCTGGGCCGCGGAACCACTTAATTCTGAGGGTCGATCTTTGGCAGAGTAAATTGCTTTCCACGATGCGGGGCAGTCCAGCCAACGAGAAATGGACGTTGCTGAAAGCTTTTTAATTTCCACGGTTACCTACTGAACAGGACTCCACCGAAAATTCCCCTCTCGTCGTTCTCAACTGCAAAATCATAGCACTCCTGCCTCACGGGACAGCGACTGCAACATTCTTTGGCCGCAGTTTGGGATTCGCCACGCCAAGGAAAGAACCTCTCGGTGGGAACCCCCTCCTTGCGACACTGGGCATCGGCCCGCCATTCTTGGTCGCCGATGAGAAGGCGCATGAGTTCCCGTAGGTTGGGATACTCCGCCTTAGGTGACAGTGCGGGGCGAGGCCAATACGACAGCGCCGTGTTGTCGGCCCGCGCTGGGCGAGGCCACCGCTGTTCAACGGCGACCGCAGGGCGAGGCCAGTTCACCCTTTGGGCTGCTCGACTCCCGCATCGGTGAGCACCTGCACGACCTCTTCATCAGTGAGGTCGCGTCCCCCGCGGTTCGTGCTCTTGTAGTAGTCGGCGGCAGTCTTCGTGGATGTCTTTACTTCCTTACCGTCGAACACAACGGGGGTGGCTCGGGCGTCGGTCGTATTGAATGACACTCCACCCAGGGACTGGCGTGTTTCGGTCCCGGCTGATTCGCTTCCGCCGAGGTCGTCTTCAGTCGGTGTCGCTGCTGTCTTTTTCTTCGCTGCCATTGGAGGGTTCTCTTTCAGATTGAATCCAAGCCTCCATTTTAGCAGAACGTACTGCCATAATCGCCCATTCCAGTATTTCTGGGTGCTTTTGGTTGATTACATTCACTATTTCCTCGTAGTTTGGGTTGAATTCTTCCATAAATACTTGACTCCTTGGTTGAACGTGTAAAATTCTACCCCATGAGTGACGAGATTGAAGACATCGTGTGGCAACTCCAGGAGAACGCCGCCCACCTGTCGTGGAAGGACGGGATGGAGCCGTACTCAGCACTGCTGGATGACGCCGCCAAGGAGATACAACAGTTGCGTCGGCAGGTGACCATCGTTTCAGAGTCCCGAGAAATCGACGAAGACTTGGTATTGTGGAGCCTTGAATATGTGGCCGAACTGTTGGGCCTGTCCGAACGCAAGGTTCGCAACATGGTGCAGGCCGGAGACATACCGCACATCAACGCCGGCAATGGGCGATACAAGAGAATCCGCCAGTCAGATTTCCGAGAATATCTGGAAGGGAAATACAATTATGGAGATGGATAAATCACACTGCTTGTGGTGTGACCGCAAGATGGAGGTGCGCTGGCCGAGGATTGGCCGTGCCCGCAAATACTGTTCGACCCAGTGCCGTTCAATGGCGTATCGTCACCCACAGCAAATGCACAACCGCGAGGAACGCGGCGAGATTATTACTTGGCGCTAGAACAACCCCATCTGTTCAGGCTCGTTAACAACCGTTGTTTGTAAACGTTCACTGAGCTGAAGGATGGCATGGTGGGCCTGCTGTGGGACCACACCATTTCCAAGAATCCTCAGGGAATGGGTGCGTTTCTCAATAATGTCGGTGACCCACCCGTCGGGCAGCCCCATGTGCCATTCGACAAACCGGGGACTCAGTCTTCCGACATCGGAAACGGGGTTGGGGGCTGGTCGTCCGATGAGATATTCCCATCGTTCGATGGCGGGAGTGTATTTTCCCCAATCGACTGCGCTGCGTCGGTCAGGGTCACGCCGGGATTCGAAGTCCACGTTTCCTTCCTCGCCGTGTCCCTCCGCCCCCCCTTCGAGTCCGAAGCTGTTGCTGTCGGGAGTAGCTGCACTGCGATCGGAAGTGGAATGCCGGCTCTGGTCGGGTTCTTCTTGTTGGCGTGCCGGTTCTTCCTCTCCATCCACTGGATGACGTCCTCCCCGTCGTTCGGCATACTCGCCGCTGGCGTCGGCAGCAACGTCACCAACGTGTTCAACGGCAGAGAATTCCGCTTCATCTGTGATGGTCCCGCCGTGTTCGCCGCGTCCTGTGTCGTCGGGGTGGGCAGCATCCTCTCTACCGTCGTCGTCAGGTCCATGCCCCCCGAGTTCGGTCGCTGTGCCCTCTTGAGGTCCGGTCCCCGGTGTCCGTCCGCTCCCGCTGGTGTCGGTGGGAGCTTCGCTATATCCCGCGTCAGCTCCCTGCCAGTACCCGCCCCCGAGCATCCCGGCCGGGTCGTGTCCGAGTGTGATGGCCTGCGCCCCAGCCAAGCTGTCGGTGTTGCGAGCAGCGATGCAGAACCAGCGATTTCTTCGATGCGCGGCTCCAACTTGGAACGCTCCGAAACGACCCCACTCCGCAAGCCAGCGTCCCTCGGCCAGTCCAGTGACAACTCGCCGGAAGGCTTCACCTTGGTTGGCGGTGTAGATACCGGGAACGTTCTCCATGATGAGGACTTGGGCTTCCGCTTCTTCGGCGATCCTGAGGACATCATCAATTAACCATCTTTCGTCGTTTACTCCCTTGCCGAGCCCCGCCTGGGACACGGGCTGACAGGGCCACCCGGCAGTAATTAAATCCACCGCCGGCGGGTTGGATATTTCAGTTAAATCCCCGAGGTTCGGAACGCCGAATCTTTCCTCGAGAATCGTCGAGGCATTGGAATCTATTTCTGAAACCCAGACTAGCTCGTGTTCCCACGGTAGGCCGAGCTCCAGGGCACCGGACCCCGCACACAGGGCACCGACCCTCACGCGTCAGGGAGGCGTATCGGCGCCGCGACCGTTGTAGTGGTGATGCCCATAAAGGTTCTACGTTTCATGGCGGCGAACCTTAGCATGTGCTACACTGAACACTCCCCACCACACGAAGGAGAGAAGGAGAGAGGTATGGGCGAAGGAAACGATCCCAGAGCGGAGGGAGTCAACACCATGAACGACCACGATGCGCCACGGGCAGACAATGAGGCGCTATTGATAGAAATTTCAGCGGCAAGATGGGCGGTCACCGACGCCGAGCAACTGTTGGCGAATCGTCGAAGGGGGCTGAATCGTCTTCTGGCCGAACGGGACAAACGTGCCGCAGCGAGGAAGTCAACACCATGAACGAGCCGCAACATATTGACGACGCAATCGCCGAAGCCTCACTGATAATGGAACAGCAGGCGGCAAGCAACAACCCGAACGGGTCGATAATGACCGCTGCCCTATACACGGGACAGACCATTGCGTTGAAACGGGTGAAGTCGGGTGAGATTGTTACCTACGAAATGAAAGCACTGGCCAAACTTCACGAATGGTGTGAAGAGATGGGCGTGTATGAGAACCTGCTCGATGAGATCGTTACCAACGAACTTTGTGACTCAGACGGTTTACGTGCCGTGAAAGAGGCAGGGGTTCGTGCTCGCCTCATCGTAGAAGGAGAGGTGTCGCCATGAACGACGACACGCCGTGTACGGAATGCGGGGCCAACTGTGACGATTCGCCAGTGTGGGACCTGTGCCGCGCGTGTCTCACGGCAATGGTAGAGGCCGAACCATCCCTCGCCGCAACCCATTCGCATCCGTCCTCGTGTTCTGCCCAATTCGTCCATTCACCTGAGTTGATAAAGCATTGCCCCGAGACCGTTTGGGACGGCCCCTATGCGATGACGTGCGGCCGTGTTCTAGTGAAAGGGCGCTGCGGGCGACACGGCGCAGTTCAGAGGTCAACACCATGAACCACGGACCGATTCAGCGAACGTATCTCACGAAACGTGCGGCCGATTGGTCGGAAGCATTTGGCTTTGACAAGTGGTACCGATGCGTCCGCTGTGGGGCGCTGTTCTCATCTGGCGAGTTCTTCGGATCGTGTGCGGCGAGGGAGTCAACACCATGAACGAGCCGCAACATATTGACGACGCAATGAACCTTCTCGGACACCCGCGCGGGTGGGATTGCTGGGAAGCGCGACACAAGTGGGGTGTAGACGAGCGTGCGGCGGCTACGTCGGCGCTTATGGCGGTGAGGTCGGGTGAGATCGGCACCGACAAAGACGCCGAGATCGAACAGCTACGGGCAGACCTGCACCGTGTCCGATCGGTGGTGCGTGACGAGATCATCACGCCTTGGGCGTTGGAGGACATGGGTGAAAGCCCGTAGAGCAACGGAGGACAAATGAGCTGGTTCTTGAAACAAAGCTGGCGCTACTTGGGATGCGACCGAGGTTCTGGTCGTTGGGCGGCACGCCGTCACTACGCTCTGGGTATCTGGCCTGCATGGCGAACGTTCCGTCGAGCAACGGAGGACAAATGAACGTGGAACGTATCGCCGAATGGGTGCTCGTAATTGTGGTGGTCGGAGCGTTGCCCGGTCTGATCCTGTTAGCGATGCTGACATGACCCGCGACGTGTGGGAAGACCCCGACCCTCGGGTGCATCATCCATTCTGTCGACGAGCCAGCTGGTATCGTCCGTTCCACAAATGGGTGTGGACTGGCCGCTCTACCCGGTCGGGCTACGCCGTGTTGAAGTGCACCTATTGCGAACGCTTGACCACATGATGACAAAGGAGAATGAAATGAACGAACCAATGATCGAAGTGCCGGTAGACGACGTGCTCGAACGCCTCAACCATGGTGACAACTGGATGCAAGGCTCATGGTCTGACGGCGAGAAAGAATGCTGGTATCAGGCGTTGCGTCAGTGCGCCCCGCAGAAAGGCGACGCCTTCATAATCGAACAGGTGGGCGCCAAATTCGGGTTCGGTGTCGATTTCAACGACAACGAGGCGACGACGTTTGACACGTTGAAACAGGAGATGGTGGGTCACCGCCAGATTTGGGATTGGGAGCTGGAAGCGACGTTTGGCCCTAATTGGCAACAGGTGGTAGCGATAATCCGTCGGGCGGCGACACTCACCGACACCGAAGCGGAACGAGCCGCAGCACGGGTCGCAGCACGGGTCGCAGCACGGGACGCAGCACGGGTCGCAGCACGGGACGCAGTACGGGTCACAGCACGGGACGCAGTATGGGACGCAGTATGGGCCGCAGCATGGGACGCAGCACGGGTCGCAGCACGGGACGCAGTATGGGACGCAGTATGGGCCGTTGTGGTGCAAGACCTGATCGGCCAACACGGATTCACTCAAGCCCACTACGACACACTCACCGGCCCGTGGGTTGAAGTCATCGGACCCATCGACGAGATCACGACAAGCAAAGGAAAGCAAACATGAAACGACTCATGAAATTTCTGACCGTACTATTGGTCGTGCAGTTGCTTTTTGGAGCCGCGATGGTTGAAGCTCAACCGCGAGCCGCGCATGACAACATCGTGCAACAGGCCAGGTGTCGTACACTCATGTCGGGCATTGAACGGTGTGGACTGCGCGGTGGTCCACAGGTGGTCACCGCCGCCGACAAGTCCTTCCATGTCGCGTATGCCACATGGAAAGTCAACGGGGTGGAATGGCTGATTGCCCGTGATGTCGACGACCTGAGGGTGTACGCGTACCCCCCCACAC
>JABDKH010000348.1 GCA_013002345.1 Rhodothermales bacterium | reverse complement strand
CTGCCCGTGCACGCGATGGACAAGAACAACATTCCGGGATGCACCTATTGCCAGCCACAGATTGCCTCCACCGGATATACCGAAGCCGCTGCAAAGGAGGCCGGATATGAATTGAAGATCGGCAAGTTTCCGTTCACGGCGTCGGGCAAGGCATCTGCGTCAGGCCACACCGAAGGATTCGTCAAGGTGATTTACGACGCCCGCTACGGTGAATTCCTGGGCTGCCATATCATCGGCTATGACGCTACCGAGCTCATTGCAGAAGCAGTCACCGCCCGTCACCTGGAGACGACGGCCCACGAGATTATGGAAGCGATTCATCCGCACCCGACGTTGTCGGAGGCCATGATGGAGGCGACGCGCGCCGCATACGGAATACCGATGAACATGTGAGGCTGCCGCAAGTCGCCTGCGGACCATAATCGACTCGCGAGCATGGAGCTGATCTTCCGGCAGTGACCGATCAGAATACTCGACTGCCGGTCTCGGCATCGGTCTGGACGAAGACCAGGCTGCCGTCTGGCTCTTCAGCCATCAGAATCATTCCCTGGCTCTCCAGGCCGCGCAGCTTACGTGGCTGCAGATTCACGAGCGCAACCACACTCCGACCGACAATATCTTCGGCCTTGTGGTGCTCGGCAATCCCTGCAATGACCTGTCGTGTTTCGAAGCCGAGATCGACATCCAGCCGGAGCAATCGATCAGCCTTGGGAACCGCCTCCGCCGCAATGATCCGCCCGACCCGGAAGTCCAGCTTCGCAAAATCGTCGTACACGATCTCGGGTTTCACAGGCTGCACCTTGGCAGCAGGCTCCACAACAGTAGGCTCCTCACCTCCTTCCTCTGCAGGACCTCCAAGTTTCCCGAGTTGCTCTTCAATCACGTCGTCCTCCAATTTTGAAAACAGTATTTCCGCCTCACCCAGCCGATGGCCTGCCACAAGAATCGGTGTCGCGGCATCGTCCCATCCTATCGAACCGGATGCGCCTCCGGGCACACTCGACCTGATTCCATCCAGATTCAGCATCCGTCGGATCTTGTCAGCCGCAAACGGCAACACCGGGTCCAACAACACGGCGATTGTTGCACAGATCTGCAGTGATACGTGGATACTGTTGGCACAGGCCTCCAAATCCGACTTCCGCGTATGCCAGGGCTCGGTGTCGTTGAAGTACTTGTTGCCAAGTCTGGCCAGTCCCATCGTTTCGAAGACGGCCTCTCTCAGGCGAAACGCCTCGTACGACGCCCCAATTCTTCCCGGGAATTCGCCAAGCTGCCGCAGCACATCTAGGTCGATCTCGCTCGGACCCTTCAGCGGCGGAACACGTCCCTCGAAATAGCGCGTCGCGAAGGTCATCGTCCGATTCACAAAATTGCCAAGAACATCGGCCAGTTCGGAGTTGACCCTGGTCTGAAAATCCCTCCAGTTGAAATCCGCATCCTTCGATTCCGGAAGAGTCGACGCCAACACGTAACGGAGAAGATCCGGATCGAATGCTTCGAGGTATTCGTGGAGCCAGACCGCCCAGTTCCTGCTGGTAGACAACTTCTTACCCTCCAGATTCAGGAACTCATTCGCCGGCACATTCTCTGGAAGCACGTAGCCGCCGTGGGCCATCAACATCGCAGGAAACATCAGGCAATGAAAAACGATGTTGTCCTTCCCGATGAAGTGAACGAGCGAACAGTCTTCGTTCTGCCAGTACTCCTTCCACAGGTCCGGTGTGCCCTGCTCGAGGGCCCACTCCTTCGTCGCCGATATGTATCCGATCGGGGCGTCAAACCATACGTAGATGACTTTGCCGGCCGTGTCGATTCCTTCCGCTTCACCGACCTCCAGCGGAACGGGTACGCCCCAGGGAACATCGCGTGTGATGGCGCGCTCGCGCAGACCATCCTGAAGCCAGCTGCGAACCTGACCCAGGACATTTGGCTTCCATTCGGGATGATCGCTTAGCCATGCTTCGAGACGCTCTTGAAAATCGCCAAGCGGCAGGTACCAGTGGGTCGATTCGCGGAGTTCGGGTATGGCCGACGAGAGTGTACTCCTCGGCTCGATGAGCTCCATCGGACTGAGCGAACTTCCACACCGCTCACACTGGTCGCCGTACGCCTCCTCGAATCCGCAGACGGGACAGGTACCCTTGACGAACCTGTCGGCCAGAAAAATGCCTGCTTCAGGATCAAACAGCTGCTCCGCGGTGCGTGTGACAAACACGCCGTCGTCAGCCAGCTTCGTGAAGAACTCCTGACTGGTCTGGCGGTGAATTGCGCTGGTTGTCCGACCGTAGTAGTCGAAACTCATGCCGAAGGCCGCGAAGCTCTCCTGAATCATCGGGTGGTATCTGTCCACGATACTCTGCGGACTCACGTCGTCCTCCATGGCCCGAATCATGATCGCCACACCCATCTCGTCGGAACCACAGATGAATGCCACATCGTGTCCCTTGAGCCGCAGATATCGGCAATAGAGGTCTGCCGGCAAGTAGGCACCCGCGAGATGACCCACGTGAACCGGTCCGTTCGCGTACGGAAGAGCCGACGTTACGAGGTGTCGCAGTTTCTCGGTTGCCATAGTGTCGGGGCCGCGTTGCAATTCATCCGATAGTGGCGCACGGGCGCCGCTGAGAAACATACGGCTATCCCGTCCGAAACCCCACGCAGGACGCGCCAAAGCGCCGTGAAATATGGGATGCGAGGTGTCTACACGACAGCGCCGACCGGGACTCATGTGCCGGGGCGCAGCAGGTCTTATCTTCTTCGCTTCAACTCATCAGTGCGACGCAAAATGAACCTCAAGGACCAGACAATTGCCGTAATAGGCGCGGGAAACATAGGGCGAGCGTTGATCGGCGGGCTTCTGAATGCCCACGAGTTCGATCCGACGCATATCAGAGCAACGCGTCGTAATGCGGCGTCTCTCAACTCGCTGCGCGAGCAGTTTCCCGGTATCGTGACAAATACAGACAACAGTGCGGCCGCCGAAAACGCTACCATCATTGTGCTGGCGACCAAGCCGCAGTATGCCCTGGCAGTTGTGAACGAGATCCGTGACGTCGTCACGCCGGACACCCTGATTATATCGGTTCTTGCGGGTGTCACGACTGATGCACTACGGTCCTCATTCGGCAAGGACGTGCCCGTTGTCCGATCTATGCCAAACACGCCGATGCTTGTGGATGAGGGAGCCACGGCGATCGCACCGGGTGCGCTGGCTACCGACCTCCATGTCGCCGTGGTCAGTCGGATGTTTGAGGCCGTCGGCCGGGTTGAGATTGTCCCGGAAGAGCTGATGGACGCAGTAACCGGCCTGTCCGGCAGCGGACCGGCGTACGTGTATATGGTGATTGAAGCGCTCACGGATGGTGGAGTGAAACAGGGTATCCCCCGCCCGATTGCCCTCCGACTTGCTGCGCAGACAGTTTTCGGAGCGGCAAAGCTGGTGATTGAAACCGGAAAGCATCCGGCGATTCTGCGCGACGAGGTAACGACGCCCGGGGGCACAGCAATTGCCGCCGTAGCCGACCTTGAGTCTCATGGACTGAGAACAATGCTCATCAACGCGGTCGCCACCGCGACTGCTAGATCACGAGAATTGAGTCGGCTCGGCGGCGACTAGAGACACCGCGGGCAACGGAACCTCGAATTTGACCCTCGGTTGTACGACCTCAACTATCGCCGCCGCGTGCCGCACACGATCATAGATGACGCTCGTAATTCCGGCAATCGATATCAAGGATGGACGTTGTGTCCGACTCTACCAGGGGTCGTACGAAACGGAGACGGTCTATTTCGACGACCCGGTAAAGATGGCGAAGCTCTGGCGCGTCCAGAATGCCAAGGTCCTCCACGTCGTGGACCTGGATTCGGCGCGTGGCGACCGCGGCATCAATGACGACGCCCTGCGCGGCATCTGTGCGTGTCTTGATATTCCGGTTCAGATAGGTGGCGGTATCCGAACTCTCGATGATGTTGAGGCGGCCCTTGAGATGGGCGCTTATCGGGTCGTGATCGGTACCTCTGCCGTTCGGGATCCGGGCATGGTGAAGCAAGCCATCGAACGCTTCGGTGACCGAAAGATCGTCGTGGCGCTTGATGTCCGCGAGGGCGAGGTCCGCGTCGATGGCTGGACGGAAGGATCCGGTGTCTCGGTCCTCGATCTTGCCGCCGAGATGGAGTCGCTCGGATGCACCCGATTCATATACACGGACATAACGCGCGACGGCACGCTGGCCGGTCCGAATGTGCAGGCGTATCGCGAACTGGGCGATCGCCTCTCCACGGCTCGTATCACGGCCTCGGGTGGGGTGTCCGGTTATCTCGATCTGCTCAGAATCAAGGAGCTGGAACCCTTCGGTGTCGATTCGGTCGTCGTGGGCAAAGCGCTCTATGAGAATTGCTTTCCCTGCCAGCAGATCTGGTGCTGGAATGATATGAGCAATCTCGATCTGGAGCGCTTTTCATCCGCACCTCTCTGTTGAAACGACGCACTCGCGACTGTCGCGAGCAATAATCAACTCAATCTCCCGTTTCTGCTGAGTCGATCAGCTCGTCATTCCAGGGAGGCACATCATGAATCCGTCGGCTCCTCGAAACCCAACCGTAACCCGGGTATTGCTATGCGTAGCAGCCAGTCTCTTCCTGTTGAACTTTTGCGCGTTTGTGGCCGCCGTGTTTGCCCAACCAGAGAGTGACAGCCCGACGGTGGTAAGAATCGGATGCCTCGAACGGGAAGTGGATCTCGCGCGAACCGCACCCGACATCCGGGACTTGCAGGCCGACATCTCGCTCATGCGTCACCGCATTGTTGACGCGAGCGCGTATCTAGGCAGTTTCGCCCAGCGTGTGGAGCCGCGCGGAGAAGCACCGGGGACAAAAAGCATCTGCATTCGATTCATTGCTGACGAACTGCCGCACCACCGACACATTCCGATAGGATGCGGATGAGGATCGCCCGCGCCAGTTCATGAATGCCCGGCTCTTCGGATTCGCGAGGACCAGCGACGTTGAGGGTCGAGAGACCTCTGCCCCGAATCCAGTCGATGGCCCGCTTCTGAACGTGCTTGTCGGACAGCTGCAGTATCACTACCGGCTTACTCAGTCGTCGCGCAATCTCCACGGTCAATTTCGTCCCACCTCGAGGCGCCTCACTGCGTACGATGACCAGTGTGGCATCGCTATCTCGGACATTCCATTCTGTGCGCTGCGCCGGGTCCGCCGAAGGGGTCTCGGTCAACGCGTAGGAGCCGTCGAGCGGACCGTCTTCGGCGACTCGTCCCGCGGGACACCAGCCACCGACCTCCAGCCCGACCGCGATGGCCGCATCAAGTGCCGCACGATCTACGCCCGCCTGGCCACCAGATACTACTTTCATTTCGAACACCGAACCCGCATGTAATGCAGCCAGTGAAAAGGATATTCATCGGATTACCCGTCGACGACCAGTTGTCGCAAATGCTGTCGACAATTTCCGAGCCACAAACGGGCGTCAGATGGATCCCCGGTCGAAACCTGCATCTTACGCTTGAGTTTCTCGGGCCGACGTCTGACAACCAGATTGAGGTCCTGGACTATTGGTTGCAAGAGATAAATCAAAGCCCGATCGTACTCGATATTACCGGCCTGGCGTGCTTTCCAAATCTGCGACGGCCGCGAGTCATTGCGCTGGCCATGAGATCCACCGAGGCCCTCGCCCTGTTTCACGCCGCCGTTCGTGACGCTGCGCAGGCAACCGGGATCTCGCTAAAGCCATCACGGCTTTCGCCACACATTACAGTGGCTCGACTTAGGTCACCTCCTACCTCCTGGCTACGTGAATACCTGGAACGCCATGAACAGCATATCTTCTCCTCTGTCCGATATGCCTCTGAAAGATTCCACCTTTACGAAAGCACGTTGACCGCGAACGGCGCGCGCTACTCCATACTCGGAAGTTATCCACTCACTGACCGCTAGAGGGTCCCTCACGGATCAGCCATGCTAAGTTGCGAGAAGAGCAGGTTTCTGCTTCCAGAAAACGAACACTACCTCAACTGCGCCTACCTATCCCCTGTCACACGGGAAATCGAGAACGCCGCGCTCGACGCAATGGCGTTCATGCGACGTCCCGCGACCATTACCACCGACATGTTCTTCCGAACCGCCGACGAGATCCGGGTTGAGTTCGGGCAGATCATTGGTACGCCGGACCCATCAACAATCGCCATTCTCCCCTCTGTGTCGTACGGAATAGCGACGGTGGCGAAGAACACGCCGATCCATAGTGGTCAGCGTATCGTCGTAATCGAGGAGCAGTTTCCCAGCAATATCTACTCATGGAAAAGGCTGGCGGATGAGCGCGATGCCATCGTGACAACCGTCGCATCTCCACGAGGCCACGAGAATCGGGCAGCGCTTTGGAATGAACGCATCCTGGCGGCAATTGACCACCGAACGGCTGTGGTCGCACTTCCGCATGCGCACTGGACGGACGGCACCCGGTTCGATGTGGAGATGATAGGTCGTCGCGCGAGGGAAGTTGGCGCCCTTTTCGTCATCGACGGATCGCAGTCCGTCGGGGCCGTTCCTATCGACGTGCAGAGCGTCAAGCCTGACGCCCTGATTTGTGCCGGTTACAAGTGGCTGTTCGGACCATACAGTGTCTGCCTGGGATATTTCGGACCTCGCCTCTTGAATGGAATTCCTCTTGAGGAAAACTGGATCGCGAGAGAAGACAGTGAGAACTTCGCCGGACTCGTTAACTACCAGGACAGATACCAGCCGGGTGCGATCCGTTTTGATGTCGGTGAGCGAAGCAACTTCTTGTTGCTTCCCATGATGCTTGCCGGACTCCGTCAGATCAATGAATGGGGACCCGGTCGCATCCAGGAATATTGTGCACGTCTGTTTGAAC
>JABDKH010000347.1 GCA_013002345.1 Rhodothermales bacterium | reverse complement strand
TGCACATCTTCGACCTGCTCGGACGCCGAGTCGCTACGGTACTCGACGGTATTGAGACGGCGGGGGATCACACGGTGCAGTTCGATGCCAGAGGACTCGCGAGCGGCATCTACCTGTATCGGATCTCCGCCGGATCTTTCGTAGAGACAAGGAGGATGGTTGTGGTGCGGTAGTCACCGAAATCAAATTGGCGGCCGAGCCCCGGCATTAAAGCAGAGGACACACTCAACAAAATTAGAATCGGAAATGCGAGACCTTCTTGGATCCTCTGTCAATAGACGCCTTCGTCCTGAAGTGAAGATCGCTTTTTGGTACGTGATCGTACTTGCGGCGCCGCTCAGCGCCCTCGGCCAGACGTGTGATCCAATAAGCGTCGAGGCATCGGGCTTCCAGCTTTTCACGACCGCCCCCGGATCGCCGCTCGGTGATGGCATCGACGAGGAAACGTGGTGGACACTGGACTTTCGAGCTGACACGACGCGGCTCAAGGAAGTCGTGCGACTCGACTCAGCCAGGTTGACAATCGATATCAAGCCTTCGCAGGCCCAGCTGAACACGGATTTTCTTGGAATCGAAGACTTTGGCAACTACTACCCGGAGGAGTTTGACGACCTGCCGGTGGATGTGGTATCGAGGGTGGAGGTGGATCTGCTCTCCAATTGGTCGGGCAGAGAGCTGATAGCCGCTATCCTCGCTCCACAGGAGAACAGAGACCCGCCGCTGACCTCCCAGGGCGGCGAACTGCTGATGCAGTACAACGACGACGCGACGATATCATACGTTCGTCTGGACCTCTACTCCCTGCAACTCTGTCCCAGCCAGTGCTTTGGCACGAGCAAGACGACGGCATCGGTATGCCAGCTTATTGTCAATGTCAACGGTGACGAATCGGATACAGACCTTTCGGACGAAGCATGTGATGTGGACCCTGGGGAAGATGGGGAGCAATGCACGCTACGGGCTGCGATTGAGAACGCGAACCAGTCCGGGATCGCGTCGTCGATCCTGTTTAGTATTCCGACGCCGCTTTCGACCGAGATTGTGCCAATCAGTCCACTGCCTGAGCTACTGGTGAGCGTTGACATCGATGCACAGACACAACAGTCCACAGCTGTCCGAATAATCGGCGCTAGCATGCAGGTTTCGGCGGACGGTCTGGTGTTCAAAGGCAATCAGTCTACCCTGAGAGGCGTGATCCTGGCCGGCTTTCCCGGGAACGGGGTGGTCGTTTCCGGTGCAGATGAGTTCACGCTCGTCTCAAGCCAGTTAGCGGAAAACGGCGGTAACGGGCTCTTCGTTCAGTCAGGCGTCAAGCACGTAATCGGTGGTGATCGTTCCGCCGACGGGAACCAGTTCCTGGAAAATGGAGGATTTGGGATCGTTATTGAGAATTCCAACACCTCGTTTCCGAACGATGTGATTCGTGCCAACATTTTGCGTCAAAACAGAGATGGTGGCCTGCTCCTCGACGATGTGACGGGAGCGTGGATAGGGGGCCCCGACCGCGACCATGAGAACCTAATCGCCTTCCACCCGGACGGGGCAGGGCTCGACATTGCCAACTCGTCGGGCGCTCTCAACACGGGATCATCCTATTCTGTTGTCGAGCGTCTTGAGTCCTCTAACAACAAGTTCGGTGTTCGACTGGTTGCTTCGAGCGGAATCCGGATCGGCACGCCCGGGACCGACTTTTCGAACCAGATAAGCGGCGATAGCGCCGGAGTGGCAATCCACGGCGGGTCCTCCAACATCATACTTGTTAAGAACAGGATACAGCTCAGTCAGGTCGGGGTGGAGATCATCGACTCCGCAAACAACCGCGTCGGGGGCCTGTCACCGGATAGCCTCAACCGCATCGGTTTGAATGACGGGGCAGGTGTTGCCGTCGTTGGCGCATCAAGCCTGGGCAATTCGATCCGCGGGAACGATCTCGAAGGCAACGGTGGCCTCGCGATTGACCTTGGTAACGACGGGCCCACCGCAAACGATATCGGTGACCTGTTCTCCGGTATCGACACGGATTCGGGTCCAAATGGGCTACTCAATTTTCCTGCAGGCGTTACGTCCAGAGACTCAGCCGGAACGATTATTGTCACCGGCATGGTAGAAACACGTGACCCCAGCTCAACAGTGGTGGACCTATACGCGACGTATGATACGCATTCGTCGGGGCGTGGCGAACCGCTTGAATACGTGACAACGGTTTCGCCGGACGCGTTTGGTATCTTCCACACGGAGCTCACACCCTCGCAGCTATCGGAGGGTCGTCTCGTTACAGCCATCGCGGTGGCATCGGATGGGTCGACGTCAGAGGTTTCGACAGTCTGTGCAGATCCCGATGGGGACGGAAGAACGGATTCCGACGGTGACGGCATCTGCGACACCTGGGAGACGGCGGGTATTGACTACGACGGTGACGCGAAGATCGACCTTGATCTTCCGGCCCTTGGCGCCTCACCGTTTCGCAAGGACCTGTTCGTCGAGTACGACTGGATGGTAGAAGCTGCCTCCATGGGAGGCGTCAGTCACAAACCAGTAGCAGGTGCGATCAGCGACGTCGTACGGGCATTCGATCGCTCGACGGAAAACATCAACCTGGTGATGATGGCATCAGAGGGAGTACCGGAAATCGATCTAATTCAGTTCAGTCAAGATCCTGTTGAGCTTTCACCTCTCGGTACATTCGACGATCTCAAGTGGGGCAACCCGATCTCTCCCTGTGGTACCGAAAAATCCGATGGCCATTTTGGTGACCCAGCCGATCGGAAACATGAAGAATGCGCAGCACGGCTTGGAGCTCGACGCCTCGTGTTTCGGTATCTCGTTTTTGGTCACAACCACGCTCATCGAGTAAAGTCCGGCGGCATCGCGGAGATTGCAGGAAATGACTTTCTCGTGACCGTTGGCGGATTCAGTCCTGCCGGCATGAGACGGCTGGCAGGGCTCGGACCGAAGGCGCCGATTCGTCAGGCTCGCCGCATCGTTGAAGCGGGAACAACAATGCATGAATTGGGGCACACCCTCAACCTGCTGCACGGTGGAGGAGACGACACAAACTGCAAGCCCAATTATGCGAGTGTGATGAACTACACGCTGCAGAATCCAGGGCTGATTCCGACTCGACCGTTGGACTATTCGATCGACAATCTGGATGCGCTGAACGAAATGTCGCTCGACGAAAATGTAGGTCTCAGTGGGTTCATTGGCCGCTACGTTGTCTATAACGAGAACACGGGTTCGGCACCGCAACAACTCCGCGTCACCCGAACCAATACTCGGCCAATCGACTGGAACGGAGACGGTGATCTGACAGGTACGAATGTCAGGACGGACCTGAACGTGGTAACGGCCATAGAGAAATGTGACGTACGAACGCTGGAATTAACGACGTTGCATGGCCACCATGACTGGCCGTCGCTTATGTACGACTTTCGCGTGACCGGGTATTTCAGAGACGGTGCCGACCGCCCGGCTGATCCCACGCGTGGAGGGGAGATGACAGAGGCCGAACAGGTGGCGGCAGCCGGATCCTTCGACTTCGACGGTGATGAGCTAGTAAACTCCGAAGACAACTGTCCCGCGGTAGCAAACGCGGATCAAGCGGATGTCGATCAAGATGGCGTCGGGGATGCATGTGAGGGTGAGATCGCGGACCTGTCAATTCAGCTCGCTGCTGAGAGGGCGTGGAATCCGGAGGAGGCCTCCTACCAAACGCGGTTCGTTTTACGACTCGAGAATCTCGGGCCGGCCACGGCAAGGAATATCGCGCTGGTCGATTCTCTCGATTCGAGGTTCAGCGTTACATCGATCATGGCGTCCAGCGGCGACTGTTCAGTTGTTTCCGGTGGCGTTAGCTGTGGTGCTGACAGCCTCGCGGTGAATGATACGCTCCGCGTCGAAATCCTTGCCGAAACCAATACCTTGGGTCCGGCCGAAAGCGTAGCTACTGTGTCGTCTCTGGAGTTGGATACAAATCCGTCCGACAACCGTGTATCGACGACCATCGCCGTCGGAACCGAGGATCAGGGTAAGTTTCCCGAGGAATTCAGTCTCGATCAGAACCACCCCAACCCGTTCAACCCGACTACGACGATTCCGTTCGACATCGCAAAACCGGGAGAAGTCGAGATCACGGTGTACGATGTGATGGGCCGCCAGGTGCTTCGTGCAGATCAGGGAACTCTTACTCCAGGTCGGTACCGTGCGGCGTTCAACCTGTCGCACCTGGCGAGCGGGGTGTACGTGTATCGGATTCACGTGAACAGTGGAAATCGAAAGCTCTTTGAGGCTGTCAACAAATTCGTGCTGGTGAAGTGACGGCGAAGCCGCTAATACGAACGCTCTCTCGCGAGGGCAGAGTCGGTGCACCAGGAAAGCCAAAGCCCTTTCGAGACTGGTCCGTTGCCATTGTCCTGAACCTTCAAATTATGAAGACGTCCCTTCGATTCGCCGTGCTGTTCGCTGCCAAACGACATTGTGAACGCAGAAGCCGGGATCCTCTTCCACCTCAATGAGCCGACCGACACGCCGCCGATCTTCAACACCATCGCTGCGGAAACGCCAGGTGTGCGAGCTCACGATCCTTGCATAGCTGAAACCGCGCTTAACATAATTCAGGAAGCCATGAAATCGATCCTTGCCGCCTCTTTTCTATTGGTTTTTGGTGCTCAGAGTTCTAGCGCTCAGCTATCCGGTACGTATACGGTGGGAGGCGCCTCACCGGACTTTGGCAGTCTTCAGGAGGTGGCCGACTCGCTGGTGTCGGCCGGCGTCGGCGGCAACGTCAGTATCCTCGTGCGACCAGGCGTGTACACCGAAGCCGGCGGTACTCTTCGGGTTCTGGATCTCAGAGGTGATATACCGGGTGCCTCGAACGCCGCACGTGTGCGATTTGGGCCGGACGTGGCTTCGGGCGCCAGCAGTGCCAACGTCATACTCCGCCGCGCGTCGGGCACACGTGAGGATGGCTTCGTCGTTCAAATCAAATCCAGCCACACTGTTATCGATGCGTTCACGGTTGAGTTGGCGGACACGACCGCGGCCGTCGCTGAGATTCCAAGCCTCGTATACCTGGAAGCGGTCGCAAACGCCGGTGTCGAAAACATGATCGTCGATGGCCTGGGTGCCCGAAGAGCCTGGCGGGGCATACTCATGAGGGATGTCAGAGAGGACGTCTTCGCCAGAGGCAACCGGATCAACTCCTGCGTGGAACCGATATACATCGGTACCGGGATGCCGGCAGACAGACTGACGATCAGCGGAAACCACATGACGGGAATGTCCATACTGCCCGAAAACAGGTTCCCGGAGTACGGGCTGTATCTGCGCCTGGATGGAGGTGGTGTCGACGTCGTCGTTGCTGACAATGTGTTGGACTATCGCGGCGCGAGCGGCATCAATGGAATAGGTATCATCGGAAACATCCACAACATCAAGCTTCGCCTTGAGCGCAACCAGGTACTCGGCCTCGACTCCAACTACTTCCCTTTCCAGTGGGGACACCTCCTGGAGGTGAGTAATGTCACGAACGCTTTGATCGCCAACAACTTTTTGAGCGGTAATTCTTCCCGTGGCGACGGTGCCTTCATCGGCATGGACCAGTACGGGGACACGCTGACGTTCGTACACAATACCGTCCGCGTGGGTGGCGGGACCTGCCAAGCGCTTTTTGTGAGGCGAGACAACCGATTTCAGTCCTTCGTCAGGGTTCTAGACAACATTCTCATCAGCGAGGGTAACTGTGCAGGTTTCTCAAACACACATGCCGTCTTCTCGTATACCACCGATGCAGAGATTGACTACAACGTCCATTCGACGCTCTCCGCCGTGCTCATCAGGGACGACGCGCCTGGCGCGAACTATCTGGATCTCGCATCATGGCAGGCGGCAGGCTTTGGTGAGCACTCGATCGTCCAGCGTGTTGAGTTTGTCGACGATCAGTCAGATCTGCACCTTGGCGAGTGCGCATTCGAGGACGAGTCGCTGCGCGGCATTGCTCTACCGCTTGTTCCCATCGACTTCGATTCCGAGGGTCGTGACCCTCAGATTCCGTTCATCGGAGCGGACGAGCCCGGCGGAGGACCGCCGGACGTCTTCGGAGCGCCATCAATCTTTGCCGCCGGGAAGGGTCCCT
>JABDKH010000346.1 GCA_013002345.1 Rhodothermales bacterium | reverse complement strand
GGGTATCACGGTCGCGCGAGGACTCCAGGCCGTCTCGCTCAAGAAGTCAGACTTCGTGTCCGTCGACACTATGTTGGAAATCGGTGGTTCGCCCAGTCTGTACTTCGAACTGGAAGCGGATCCATCGACGCAGTTGGCATACGAGATCGACGTGCCGGAGGGGTCATCCTCGTCCGTGGCCGAGGTTGAACCAGTCGATCGGTCAACTACGAGAACTCGAAATACGGATGGTGCTCGCGAGACGTCACCTCAGGCCACTGCAGCTATCGATGACGTGACTCCGGAACGCCGGTCTACTCCCGTTCGCGAGGTTCAGGAGGATACGCCCTCAACGGGCGCCATCGTAGTGACATCCGAGCCATCGGGAGCATCAGTGTTCCTGAATGACAGGGCAGTTGGCGAAACTCCGCTGACCATAACAGATCTTGTCATCGGCAAGGCACGTGTGACGATGCAGAGAGAGGGGTACGTGCCGTACGAGACCGAGCTGAACGTCATGCCGTCCATTCAGACGCCGTTTCACGCCGTACTCGCGCGTATGAAGGGGCGAGTCGAATACCTGTCGGAGGCCGGGGCTGAACTTTATGTGGATGGAACACTCATCCAGCGGTCGACGCAGGTCGGGAGCGTCGAACTGGTCGACGCCGGTCAGCGCGTGGTTCGTCTCGTTCATCCGAAGTACGGGGAATGGACTTCGACGCTCGACGTGCAACCCGATAGAACGACACCGATCGACGTCGATCTAGTGGATCATGCGTTTTCGGCAGCGCTCGTGGCTGGCGATAAGCTCTTCTCGGAATCGCGCTATGCAGAAGCCATCGAAAAGTACAACGAGGCCCTGTCGTTCCGTCCCGGCGCCGAGGTGGTTCAGAACAAGCTCGGCCTGGCTGCAAAGGGGATGACGGAGTCCGGCATACCTTCGGCCGACGAAAGCGGTGTCTACACGGTTGTCGATGCTGCCCCTCAACTGATTGGAGGTCTCGAGGCGCTGCATGCACACGTCGATTATCCGGAGGAGGCCTACAACGCCGGCGTTCAGGGTCGGGTGTATGTCCAGTTCGTCGTGGACGAAAACGGACGAGCTCAAGACCTGAAGATCGCCAAGGGGCTGCCGATGGGCTGCAACGACGCTGCTATTCGAGCCATACAGCGTGCGAAATTTACACCGGGACTCGTGGATCGTCTGCCGGTCAAGTCCAGGATGACGTTGTTCGTCAACTTCGCCATCAACTAGCCTTCAGGGCCGGTGAGCAGCGTCTCACCGGCCTTTTGCTTTCTGGCATAGAGCATTATCCAGGCCCCACGCATCGCAATCATCAGTGCGACGGCGAGAGCGGGTTCGGGAAGATCCTGAGGGATCAGTTCCCACACCGCGACGAGGATGACCATTGCAGCGGCGCTGACCATCGCGTACCGAATCATCTGCCGACTCAGCCCTTTCCTCGCAAGCAGCCCGGCGTACACCAGGTGAGTCGGCCACGCCCACGCGAGATTCCAGTTGGCGCCGGTCACGTTGTGCGACGTGCCGAACCACATGAACAGGAGAAAACACCCGATCAGACCCACCAGACTAAACAGGATCACGTCGACCCGCTCATTGACCTCCCCGCGCCGGGCCTCCATCAACGTGATGACTGCCAGCCAGAGGCAGATGGCCCCCAGCATCAGACCGGCCCATGGGAATCGAGACTCTGCACGCCGGTACGACGGAATACTCAGGAGCGTGTCGCGCCGCAAGACCAGAGATCGGTGCGCGCCCGTCGAATCCGTCAAGACGCCCTTGTCGAACAGACTGGACAAATGATCCGGCAGAAACGTTGTCTCGCGCGGAGACGCACGGCGATCGACTCTGGCCCCGAGTAGCAGGTCGATTCCAAGTCGAAGGAACGATCTCTCTGTCAGGTAGGGCGCTAGAAGCTCGCGAAAAGACACTGCGCCCGAATCAGAATCCTCGAATGAAACCTCACCCGCCAGCGCAGTTTCGAGCGCGTCCCGAATCCGTGTCGAACAGTTGTCAAACAGAAAATCATATCGGTAGTACCGATTCTCGGTTCTCGCATTCTCCTGCAGGAACTCGAACAGTCGATTCTGCTGATCCCCGGACAGCGCGAGGCGCTGCTCAAAAACCGGCCGACCCTCGACATCCCGGTAAAGCCGAAGTGCGTTATCGAAGTACGCCACGCTCAGGTAATAGTCGAGATCTCCCCGAGTGAATTTGGGGACGAACATGGGATCGTCGAAATGGAAGGTGCCGTAGCTGAAGGAATAGTCGATGTTCTGATCGGGGTCGCGGACGCGCAGTGCCGAGTGGCCAAAAAGAGAATAGACAGCTTCGCCAGGCAGAACGGTTATCAGCGAAATCGAAGCTGAATCAGACAGCGTGTCGACCGACTGAGCCGAGGCCTCCAGACAAGTAAGCGCCGAGTTTCCGACGCCACAGACAAGAAAGGTCGCGAGGATGACGGCTTTGCTGCTCAAGCGTCGGTCCGGATTCTTCTAGGAGACTTTGCTGCGGCGCGGGACGAACATACCCCGTCTCGCGTTAAAATACGTCTATCGTGATGCGTCCAGAAACCGGTTCGGGGTCAGTTTGAACAAACGCGAGATGGCATCCTTCGTGATCCGCCAACTGCGGAAAGCAATCCCGCGGCCAGAGACGGAGCTCGAGTACACGGATCCGTACGAGTTGATCGTCGCTGTAATCCTGTCGGCACAGTGCACCGATGAACGTGTCAATATGGTTACCCCTGAGTTGTTCGAGAGATTCCCGGACATCCGTGCGCTATCCCTGGCAGACCCGACTGAAATCCTTCCGTTCATCAAATCCGTCACGTACCCGAACAACAAGTCACGACACCTCGCGGCCATGGCGCGAAAGGTGGTTGACGAATATGACGGGAAGATCCCCGGAACGCTGAAGGAATTGATGACTTTGCCGGGTGTCGGTCGCAAGACGGCTCAGGTTGTGGCGTCCGTAGCATTCGATGTGGATGCCTTGCCCGTCGATACACATGTGTTTCGAGTGGCCAACCGGATTGGACTTGCATCGAAGGGCCGGACTCCGCTAGCGGTGGAGAGACAGCTCAAGAAGGCGATCCCCGAGACCGACTGGTCGGAGGGGCACCATCTGCTCATACTCCACGGACGGTACACGTGCACAGCGAGATCCCCCCGGTGCGACGCGTGTTCGCTGACAAAAGTGTGCGGCTACTACAGCTCACTCCAGAAGCTGCCAGAGCCCTTGAATGGGCTTTCTCCTCGCAAGGGCAAGTTCTACTGCCGAACCCGCGATCACTATTTTGACCGACCCGACTCGCGCGTCGACCGTAACGGAACTCGACAGGTCGCCTGTCCGAAATGCGGATCGATGAATGTCTACGAGTCGCGCACCGGAATAACCACCAGGCGCGTCCGGGACTATCGAGTTGCCTGACGAACATTCATTGATCGTACGACCATGAAGCCTTCAGATAGACACATTCTTATTATTCTCGATGGCTATGGAATTGCCGAGGACGTTTCCGTCAGTGCGATCGACGCTGCACGCAAACCGTTCCTGGACGACGTGTTTGCACGGTACCCCAAGTCGACCCTTGAGGCTTCCGGATTGGCCGTAGGTTTACCGGAAGGGCAGATGGGGAACTCTGAGGTGGGGCATATGAATCTGGGTTCGGGGCGCGTTGTCTATCAGGACATCACGCGAATCGACAAGGCCATCGTCGACGGGTCGTTCTTCGAGAATGAGATCCTGTTGCAGGCTGTTCGGCAGGCGTCGAATGCCGGGGCGAAGCTACATCTCATGGGCCTGTTTTCGGACGGCGGCGTGCATTCCCACGTGAGTCATCTGACGGCGCTGCTCACGCTCGCAAAGGAGCATGGCCTTGAACGGGACAAGGTCTGCCTGCACGCATTTACGGATGGGCGCGATACCGATCCGGAAGGAGGGAAGGTATATGCGTACGAGTTCGTGGAGGCAGCGGAGAGAATTGGCGTTGGTGTTCTTGCGAGCATCGTCGGCCGATACTACGCAATGGATCGGGATAACCGGTGGGAGAGAACGGAGCTCGCGTATCGGCTACTGGTTTATGGTGAGGGCAGTACGTACTCGGATCCCGTTGCTGCGTTTGAAGAGAGCTATGCGAACGGAATCACGGACGAGTTCATCAAGCCTGCGCGCCTTGAAGAATTCGACGGAGCCAGCACGCGCATCGAGATGGGCGACGTCGTCATCTTCTTTAATTTCCGCGCCGATCGAGCACGACAGCTCACGCGCGCACTGACTGATCCCGCGTTTGACGGATTCGATGCGGCCCGACTCGACCTGATGTACGTCACATTCACGCCGTACGACGCCTCATTCGATCTTCCGATTGCATTTCCGAAAGTCAATCTGGTCAAAACCCTCGGCGAAGTCATCTCGCGCAGCGGGCTGCGGCAATTGCGAGCTGCGGAAACCGAAAAGTACCCGCACGTGACGTATTTCTTCAGCGGTGGTCGTGAAGCCAGGTTTGAGGGTGAAGACAGGATTCTGGTTCCGTCACCGAAGGTCGCGACCTACGACCTCCAGCCGGAGATGAGCGCGCCGGAGCTGGCGGATCGGGTAGCCGCAGCGCTTCGGGACAGGAAGTATGAACTCGTCATAGTCAACTTCGCGAACCCGGATATGGTTGGTCATACCGGAGTATTCGAGGCCGCCGTTGCAGCGGTGGAGGCCGTGGATGCGGCGGCTCGCAAAGTAGTCGGGGCCGCTCTGGAGAGTGGGTACTCGGTGGAGATGATCGCGGATCACGGTAACGCGGACAAGATGAGGAATCCTGACGGGTCGCCACACACGGCGCATACCACTGCCCTGGTACCTCACGTCATCATACACGACGACTTTGCCGGCCCGATTCGACCAGGGAAACTGGGTGACGTCGCACCTACGATACTGGCACTTCTCGGTATCGATCGCCCCGTCGAGATGACGGGCGATGTGTTGATTGATATCGACTCGGGCGTCTAGTCGATCCGAATGTCGAACGCCATTCTGGCCTGCACCGTGGCGTGATCCCGCAACGCCTCCTCGAGTGCCTTCATCTGCTCACGCATAGCGCGTTCGGCGGCCGACGTCGTGACATGCGTCCAGGCGCTCACGGCTTCGGCCTCGAGAGATCGGGTCATCCGCTCGAGGAAGGTCTTCGGACGCGGCAGGGAGCGAGTTGAATACGATCCCGGCTCCAGACCTGCGAGATCGGCTGCAATCTCAGTGGCATCACCGAGGCCACCAAGCACATCGACGAGTCCGACGTCCTTTGCCTGGATGCCCATCCAGACTCGACCCTGGGCAAGTTCTTGAACATCTTCGGTTGTCATTTCCCGATTCTCGGCGACGATGTCGATGAATCTCGTATAAGTCTCGTCGGTCAGGTCCTGAAGAAGGCGGGTCTCTGCCTCGCTAAGTGCGCGTACGCCCGATAACATGTCGGCGTAGGGACTCGTCCGAACACGGTCGAAGGTGATTCCGAGCTTGTCGTCGAAGAAAGCGCTGGTATTGAAGAAGAGGCTGAAGGCGCCGATCGATCCGGTAAGGGTCAGGGGTTCGGCCACGATCGTATCCGCGGCCATCGCCATCCAGTATCCTCCGGAAGCCGCGACGTTGGCCATCGAGACGACAACAGGTTTCTTCGCCGCTGTAAGCTCGACCTCGCGCAGCATAGCATCTGCAGCGGGGGCGAATCCGCCCGGTGAGTCGATTCGAAGAACCACGGCTTTCACATCATCCGATTCACGCGCCTCTTTTATCGCCTTCGCGAAGGTCTCCGAACCAATCACTCCCGCCGAGAACGGTGTTTCTTCGTCGCTGGCGCCGCCGACTATGGTACCCACGGCATACACGATGGCAATCTTACCTGCTTTGCCCTCCTTGAGGCCGGCCGAGGACGCCGGCACTTTCGCGTATCGCGCGAGCGAGATCGTCTTGAGTTTTCCATCGGGCTCCACAGCAAGCCGCTCCTTCCATCGAGCGATCACCTGGTCGTTGTAGATCAACTCGTCGACGAGACCCATGTCGACAGCTTCATCTACTCGCAGGATGGCATCGTTGGATGCGCGCTCCCGAAGTTCCTCGACCGACAACCCGCGTGCTTCCGAGATGGTCTGCAGGTATACACCTTCCTGCGCAACAAGCAGATCGTTGAGCTGTTGCCGGTTCTCTTCAGACATACTGCTTCGCTGGAACGGTTCCACGGCCGACTTGAACTTGCCCGACCGAACGATCTGAGGCTCGATACCCAGCTTGTCGAGCAAGCCCTTGTAGAACGTGGCAACGATGGCGAACCCATTAAACTCAAACAGTCCGCCCGGAGCGGCGAATACGCTATCCGCTACACTGAGGAGGAAGTACTCGCCCTCCATGGTCATGAAATCGTCACTGGATGCATACACCGGTTTGCCGGTCGACTTGAATTCAGCAATTGACGCCCGAAGCTCCTGGGTTGCTGCCCACGGAATCGAGCTGCTGCGCACACGCAGCCACAGACCTGTGATGCGATCGTCGACCGCTGCCTTCTCGAATGCCCGCTTTGCGGAGCGCAGATCCAGCGACGGCTCGTTGGCGAGTAGCTGCGCAAACGGATCTCCAGAAACGAGCTCGGGCATGCCGCCCGACAACTCCGCTACGAGGAGCGTCCCTTCACGAACGCGTGGGACATCTTCCGAAGAGGCGGCGAGCGCGAAGATGAACATGAAGAAGAACAGCACCGCTATACCCAGAGCGATCAGGGTTCCGAGTGTGCTGGCAGCCAGCGTTGAGAAAAACTTCATGGTGTTCGTTCAGTTGGTTCGACAGCATTCCCGACCGCACTCGTTACGGTTGCCCCGGTCTTTGTTGCAGGCCTAAGTTAAGGTGGAGTCGGCTCCCGTGGCCTTCCTCCGCGCAAGCTTCAATCTTCTCGATTTCCAGGTTGCTGGTCACAGTATGGAAACGGTTCTGCAATACGAGATTCCGGCCCTCCACCCACTGGCGGTGCACTTCCCGATTGCACTCCTGATCGCGGCATTTGTGGTTTGCGCGATCTGGCTGGTCACGGGCGGACGCCTGTGGCGGCGGTCGACAACCATACTGCTGGTGGCCGGGGCGATGGGTTCGGCGTTCGCCTATTTCACCGGGGAGGCGATGTACGAGATGTCGGAAGACATTCCGGTTGTCGACGAGCTGATCGAACTGCACGAGACGCTGGCGCTCGTCACGCTGTGGATCGCGGTGTTTCTGTCGCTGGGCGCGCTTGTGTTGGAATATCTCGGCAGATCGGCACCTGACGACACCATTGATCCCGTTGCGATGCGGTTGACGGCCTTTGTGTGCCTCCTGGCGGTGGCCCTGGTCGTTGCGGCTACCGGACACGTAGGCGCGACGATGGTGTGGGGCGTGGCTCGATAGAGCGGGGCAGCTCGCGCCGAGCCGCCGACACTGGTGGAATATCGTACAGTAAAGTAGACACTCGGGACACGTTCGGACCCCCTTCCGGGCCTTGAATCGACGTTTCGGGTCTCTCTCGAGCCGTTTCCGGCAGATCGCCGCGGATGGCACATCAATCGCATTCATCCTGGTCAGCGGGCGTCGGACACGCCCCCCTAAAATCACGAACTGACCAAGGTGAGCGAGATGAAAACAGGATTATACCGAGCAGCAGCCGTTCGAGTGCTGGGCATGTGCATCCTTCTAGTCGCGACGCTGGTCTCACCGGAGGCCGTGGCGCAAGGGGGGCGCGCCGACAGTGGTCGCAACGATTCCAACGTACGAGTCGAGCGCAAGAAGGCCGGATCGCGCGGCACCGTGGCGAGCAAACGGACGGTCGCACGTAACAAGGTGGCCGCTCGCACCGTCAAGCAGAAGCAAGACAGGAACCGCAAGGTGGCGGGTCGCGGATCCACCCGCACGAAGACTCGTTCGGGAGACGCGGTCGCGACGCGCGACAGGAGTCGTGAAACGAAATCACGGAGCGTCGAGCGACGAGATCGTAGTCGGTCCGGCGACGCGGTTGCAGCGCGCGACAGAAATCGTGAAACGAAGTCACGGAGCGTCGAGCGCCGAAACAGTAACCGCTCCGGCGACCGGGGACTTCGACAGCCCGACAGGCGCACCAGGACGGATCGGGTTGACGGTCGCGACCGTACAGGGCGCGCGAACAGAACGACCGACCGCCGCGTCAAGGATCGAAAGGGAGCACGCTCCCGATACACGGGACCGAAGTATAGCGGTAACAAGTCGGTACGACATCTGTACGACCGCCGAGACCGCTTCTACTACCACAAGAGGAGCCACCGCGCGCGGTACTCGTGGTGCAACGTGTACCATCCCGCGGGTCACCATCACTACGCCAACGCGCACATTAACATAGGCTCGCATGTCTACCTGGGTCTGACCTGGCCGTGGAATTTCCGCTACCGGTACGACTGGAGGCCGAGGTTCCGTTACCGTCAGGTGGTATACATCGAGACAGGCTGGGGTGGTCGCCGGCGCGACAACAAGGTCGAGGTGCATACGTACTACCGGCACCGGATACTACACGCCGACGACCGGTACTCAGAAGTGGAGATCGAGATCGACGCCGTGGATCTATATCAGAATGGAAGATTCCTGTCGACCGTTGACCGGATCCCCGGCTCGCTCAAGAAGGTGCGTGCAATCATACATGCAGACGGTCAAATCGAATTCGATCGGAACCTCTTCATCATAGGTGATGCGGGAACCGGCTTCGAGTTGATCGCCACGAGGTACTACACCGATCATCTGTACAATGCCTATGATGACAGGCACGGGTTCAAGGTGGGGCGTGTCGACCTCAGAAAGGGAAAGGTCAAAAAGGTGCGACGGAGTCGCTTCTTCGACCACGGACGCTTCGTTGGCTACGCACCCATATCCCTGCTGCCCGATGACGATCGACTCTGGGACTATGGACAGCAGCCTGTAAGCGATCGCTACAACAACCGCGGACGAGAGACCGGATGGTCCAGAGATTATCGAGGCAACGATCAGCCGTACTACGACGGTGACTACGAGCTGAGCCGCGATTATCTGGATAGCTACCAGACATCTGATGGTGGCGAAGCCCGGCTCGAGCGCGCAACGGTTGTCGATCGCCTGAACTGAACAACGACAACACTTGATTCATTGCGAGGCGCCGCCGGTTCTGCCGGTGGCGCCTTCTTCTCTCCAAAAATCCACGGTCGTGACATGTACCGCGGGCCCTGGCGATGAAACCCACGCCCGTCGGTGGAGGTACATCTTAACTTGGCCAGCAGCGCTAATGCGCCAGTTTGTCAGGAAAGCCGATTTGTCGATCGTTGTGAGGGCCGTAAAGAGCAGGCCCGCTTCGTCACAAAGGGCGATCCTGGTTTTGCGCCCGAAACGGGCAGGCTTTTTGGTGTCATCTCCCTGACATGAATACAGATTCCAGCGACGTACGAGCCGAGTCGGTCACGCCTCCGCTTTCCGATCGGGAGCGAGAGATCTTACGCGTGGTCGTGCAGAGTTTCGTGGCCACAGCGGGCCCCGTGGGCTCTCGCTACGTGTCCCGGAACTCAAACCTCGGGCTGAGTCCGGCTTCGATTCGGAATACCATGAGTGACCTCGAGGAACTAGGGTTACTCGAACACCCGTACACTTCCGCCGGGCGAGTTCCGACCGAGAAAGGGTATCGCACGTTTGTCGACGAGCTCATGGAGTCGCCAGAACTGTCGTCGTTGGATAAGAAGGCGATACAGCGCGAGCTCGATTCGATCGCAGGCGATACAAGAAAGCTTGTGCGCGAGAGCTCGAAACTACTGGGTCGTCTGACGAATCTGCTCGGGGTTGTGCTCAGTCCGCGACTGTCGGCTGGAGTGCTCGAGAGACTGGAGGTCGTCCCACTCTCATCGACGCGACTGATGTTCGTCATAAGCGTCAGAGGCGGACTGATTCGTACCATCATCCTGCAGGTCGAATCCGATCTTAAGCGCCACGATCTCGACGTCATCGTAGCGATGCTCAACGAGCGCCTGGCCGGTTTGCAGCTCGAAGAAATTCGCAAGACTTGCTCTGACCGCGTCAAGGATCTAGACACCGAGGTCACGGGCATCGTGCAGCTTGTGATGCAGCAGCAGGCCAACCTGTTTAGCGAAGAACCGGATGGCAGTCGACTACAGTACGGCGACACAACGGATGTGATGGCGCAGCCGGAATTTTCGACACCCGCAGATATGCGCAGCCTCATCGAGTTGATCGAGGACAGGGATATGGTGGCGAATCTGCTCGAACATTCGGTGGACCAGGAAGACGATACCGGGCGAGCGGAGATTCGGATCGGTTCAGCCGTAGGCGGCCAATCCGAGGTTAACGACTACTCGCTTGTGACGGCGCGATACATGCTGGGCCAGACCGTCGGTACCGTCGGCGTTCTCGGACCCAAGCGGATGGATTATGCCCGCGTTGTGGGCCTCGTGGAAGGAATGGCCGCACTCATGTCGGGCCTTTCGACCGAAGTGAAGCATTGACCTAATCGGTTTTGTTAAGACGAATGAAGAAGATCGAAGTGCAAGACGCGGAACCGAATACTGCTTCGGCGGAGGAGCATGTGGACACGTTCGAAGAGCATGCCGGAGAGTCGCGAGTGGGCGACGGTGTCGATGACAGCGATGGTGCGGACGGACAAGCTGCCGTGCCGACGCCCTCAGAACCCGAAGGTTTTCAGCAAGAGCTTACGCCTTCCGACGAAGTATCCGTCTTGAAGGACCGCCTGCTGCGCCAGGCTGCAGAGTTTCAGAACTATCGCAGGCGGGTTGAACAGGAGCGTCAGTCCGACGTGAAGTTCGGGCAGAGCCTTGTCATTCAGCAGTTGCTTGACGTGTACGACGATCTGCGGCGTTCGATTGAGGCCGCGGAGGAGACTGCGCGCGGTGAACAGGTCGACACGGAAGCTGCATTCGACTCGCTCATAGGCGGCGTCGAACTTGTCTTCAAGAAGTTCTCGGACGAGCTACAGAGATTCGGCGTTGAGCCGATCGAAGCAGTTGGGAGCGAGTTCAACGAAGACGAGCACGAAGCGATGATGCAGCAGCCGGCACCGGATGGCACCGCGCCGGGTATCGTGCTCGCTGAGATTCAGAAGGGATTTCGAATGGGCGACCGGGTCCTCCGGCACAGCAAAGTGGTTGTTGCTGGCTGACGAATAGAAGCCGCGATGCGGACGCTCTGACTATGCGTGACTATTACGAAATACTGGGCGTAAGCCGGGACACGGACGAGAAGACGCTAAAGAGCGCCTATCGGAAGCTTGCCCTGGAACATCATCCCGATCGAAATCCGGGTGACAAGGAAGCGGAGACGAAATTCAAGGAGGCCGCCGAGGCCTACGAAGTTCTTTCGGACCCGGCAAAGCGTCAGCGGTACGATCGCTTCGGACACGCAGGGGTCCGCGGGAACGGAGCGGGCGGTGGTGCCGGCTTCCAGGATATCAATGACATCTTCAGTGCCTTCAGCGACATCTTTGGCGGCGGTGGCAGCATCTTCGATGAAGTGTTCGGAGGAGGCGGTCGGACCCGCGGCAGAACGAGGCGACAGGGGCGGCCCGGCAGCGACCTGCGTATCAAGCTGCGCCTGACGCTGGAAGAGATCGCCGAAGGGACTGAGAAGAAAATCAAGGTCCGGAAGCAGGTCGCGTGTGAAACCTGTACCGGCACCGGTGCACGGCCTGGCTCGGAAGGCTACTCAACCTGCAGCACGTGCGGCGGTGCGGGCGAAGTTCGCCAGGTGACGCGCTCGGTGTTCGGGCAGTTCGTTAACGTCCAGGCGTGTCCTTCCTGCCAGGGCGAGGGCCGCGTGATCAAAGACGCCTGTACGGACTGCGGGGGCGAAGGAAGACAGAAAGGTGAGGAGACCATTCCCATTACCGTGCCTCCGGGTGTACTCGAGGGACACTACCTGACTTTGCGTGGCGCTGGAAACACAGGAGTCCGGGGCGGAGAAGGCGGTGACCTTCGGGTTGAGATCGAAGAAATCGCTCACGACGATTTTGTGCGCGAAGGTCTCGATATCCGGTATGACCTGTATATCTCGTTCCCGGATGCGGCGCTCGGAACCGAGGCCGAGGTGCCGACCCTCAAAGGACGAGCCCGGCTTCAGATTGATCGGGGCATCCAGTCCGGAAAGATCCTCCGAATGAGAGAACGGGGACTACCAGATCTGACCGGTGGCCGAAGAGGCGACCAGATGGTCAAGGTGCATGTGTGGACACCGACGGAGCTGAGCGACGAGGAGAAGAGAATCCTGAAGAAGTTTGGCAAGTCGGATTCGTTCGTTCCGGCGCCGGAGTCGCTTGAAGAACAGAAGTCGTTCTTCAGCAAGGTAAAGGACGTATTCAGTTGACGAATCAACGGCCGGCCCGAATAGTCGACAGCGGCCAGTGCATATCCATCTGTAAGCAGGACACTCCGCGATGACTGGAATTTCAGGTGAGAACCTTCGCGAAGTTATGCGGCTGCTTCCGTCGCCGGTGACCGTAGTCACGGCCAGCTACGATGGCGAGATACGCGGGATTACAATCGGGTCGTTCACGAGTACCTCACTTGAGCCGGCACTCATCAGTTTCAACGTCTCGAACGATTCTCCCATGCTGGACATGCTGAGTCGTTCCAGCGAGTTCATCGTGCACTTCCTCAAGGCATCTCAAGACGATGTCTCAGAACGATTTGCAGTTCCGGATCAGACCGGAGATGAACAATTTGATGGCGTTGAATACTCGGTTTCAGCAAAGGGGTCCCCGCTGCTGGACGGTACGCTGGCGCGCCTAACGTGCAGCGTTTATGCCATATACGAGGCTGGAGACCACGCTATCATTGTCGGCCTCGTCGGCGCAGCGGACGAGCAGGAGCCCGGACGGCCGCTGATATACCATGACCGTGGATATCAGTCGGTTGGCTAGGTACGCGCGGGCGTTACGATGAGAGCGTCTGGCACCTCAATGTTGTAGGCTCCGATGCCGAACAGCGCTAGATCGTAGCGGCAGGGATCCGCAGGGTCCATGCTTCGACATACCTCCGTGAGCTCCACTGCTGCCTTCCAATCGTTCGTAGCACGCTTCAGCATTCCCAGTCGCCTCGCCTGGCGACCGCTGTGCACATCAAGCGGAAGAATCAGCTGCTCCGTCCGGATTGACGGCCAGATTCCCAGATCGAAGGGGCCCGGTCTGACCATCCAACGCAGGTACATGTTCAACCTTTTGCAGGCGCTGCCGCTGCGGGGCCTCGCCAGGTGTTTCGATAGCCTCTTTGGTGTCGATGGATGCGCCGTCATGACAGACTCCGAAAATCCCTGTATTGCAGTCTCGGTAGACGCCTGATACTGACCCAGGTGTGCAGCGAACATCTGTTCGACGCTTCCGAATCGGCGGACCAGCGCGCCGAGGTTTGCCGTGAGCCACTGCGCATCCTCGGGCTTAAACGTTCTGTGTTTGAAACCAGCCAGTTTGCCGGAATCCCTTTCGATCCGGAAGTCCCTGACAAAGCGATAGGGCTGATAATCCATACGCTCGCACAGGTCTTCCATCTTGCCGAGAATCGTGCTTCGTCGACCCCAGGCGAGGAGGGCAGCGTAGAGACCAATCACCTCCTGATCGCGTGGATCGTCGAAGCCGTGCGGAATGGCGATCGGGTCGAATTCGATAAAGGTGCGGTCTTCAAAACGCTGCACGAGAGTATTGAGGAAACTCGTCAGCGGCAACTCGCTCGTCGTATGCATGCGTCGCACGCGTGTTTCACTGGTGTGCCCGTTCGGCGTCAGCGGAACTGGATGGATCGACCTGCAACGTGCGTGCTATCTATCGTCCTGGGATACAGCCGGACCCGCCGGCGATCAGGATACGCCCGGGCTACCCGGCTTCGCCACAACAGGAGCTCAAGTTCCACATTTGAAAGGGCGTTCGGAGAAAACCGGTCTGAGATATCACGCCGCTCCTCTGGATCGACGATATAGTTGAAAACGCGCGTCGGGGCCTGCTTGTGAAAATACATGAACTTGAGAGAGTCCCTGCGCAATGCCATCACCTTCCTGTCGTCAACGGAGTGGTGATACAGCGTCCTGTCTCTCGCGACAGGACCCAGGAGTGACGAGCCCGGCAACTCGCCGTCGACAAGCGCTGTGTTGAGCAGGTCGGATATGGTCGGAAGCAGGTCGAGGTGCTGTCGAATACCCGAGATGCGCGTGCCGGCCGTGATGTAGTCGGGAGCAAAGAGTACTGCCGGAACCTGAAGCGCTTCGTCCCAGACTACATTGCCGTGCGTACGCTCCATGTGCTCTCCGAACGCCTCACCGTGGTCACCCACGATGATGAAAACCGTGTTACGATCAAGCTCGAGCTTGTTCATCCGCCGCATGAAGTCACGCAGGAAGTCATCGGTATATCGAAGAGCGTTGTAGTAGTTGCCGAGTTCGGGATCTCTCGTCTCGTAGTCGCGGCTGGCAAACTCGTCAGGCACATCGTACGGGTGGTGACTCGTCAATGTGAGGAAGTTCAGGAAGAACGGATGCCCGTCTTGCGATGTCGTCTGGGCCCATCGGATGGCCGGTTCCAGTGCCGCTCGATCCTCGTACCCGAAATACGCTTTCTTGTGGAATCCTTCGTGTGACAGATCTTCGGAGCCAACGAGATCTCTGAAGCCAAGGTTCTTGAGAATGACGTCCTTTCGCTCGAACTCCATTGTTGCAGATGTAAAGAACGCGCTTCGATAACCGAGCGGCTCAAGAAGAGCCGGCAGCCCTCTGCCCGGAATCGCATCCGGTGTCGCCTCCACGAGATCACGTCCCGGGCGGGAATAGATTCCCGCGTAAATCGGAACGAGAGACTTGTTTGTATAGCTGACCACTGCGTACATGTTCTCGACGAGCGCCCCGGCCTGTGCCAGCGAGTCAAGGAATGGCATTGTCTGATGATCGGAGTTGTAGGGCGTCGAGGACCGACTCCGAATCGACTCCAACAGGATTAACACGATGTTCGGCGTGATCGTGGAATCTGTCCTTTCCATTTTGAGCGCCAGAGCGTCGAAGGCACGACCAGCCGATGGTCCCGTGTCGACGTCAATAATGCCGGAGCCGCCTGCGATGTCTTCAGCGGCCGCTCTTACAATCCGATGAAGGCTGCCGGAGTTGACCGAGGATGTCATCTCGACGGGCGGCGTTAGCAGCAGGATGAGTATGAGGGGCGTCAACGTGAGCACGGTCGATGGTCGGATGTCGGTGCCTGCGGCCTGCCCGCGGGCTCTCGTCTGTGAGAGGACCCATACGACAGCCGACCATAGACCCGGCAGGGTCATCAGTGCGAGATGTTGTATTGTGATGCCGTCGGCCAACAGCTCCCGGACGGTGCCGAAATTCGAGATCGAGTACTTGAGGATGGGCCAGTCGGCCGGGCTTCCGGTCGCAAGAAAGTAGCCAAACCCCGCCAGCGATACGGTCATGATGATCGGCACCAGGAGGTGTACGGCGATTTTGGTCGCACGACCGATCCTCCGTCCTCCAAAACTGAGCAGAAGGAGGGTGGCACCGATCAGTGTGAGTATCATCAAAATATCTGCGCGCAGGACCTCCAGGGTAGCCGGGGTCACCCACTCCGTTATCCACCACGGTGCGAACTTGTAACCAAGTCCTGTCGTGACGGCTGTCGCTGCCGTTGCGATTGTCGCAGGAATGATGGCCGGGAGATGGTTCAGGCGGACGCGGGCGGCCCAGTAGACGCAGATTCCCAGCAACACGATCAGGAAGGGAAGCGGGCCGTTGGTCCACAACAGTGTTTCGACCGGTACGAGGGCGCCTCGGCGAAGCATCGTGGTTTCCAGCAGTCGCAGAAAGACGATCTGCAGGATGAGTGGCACGAAGAGCAGGCCCAATCGTGTTACGTCGGGAGTCCGGGCAGCGACGCGTGTCGCGCCTCGTTCGAACTTTCTGTCTCTCGGCATCGGGAAAAGGTCTGGCGGGGTCTAACTCGCACATCGAGCGGCCCGTAAAACGGCCTGGGGAGCTGCTATTCGGGTGCTGCCGGCTCGATTGAGATATCGGACATCGCGCGGTCTACTCAAGGCCGCGACCACGAGATTTCTGCCGTAACTACGCCGTGGCGAACAGTTTCAGGGCATACGTCAGATCGACGTTGCCGCCGGATATCAGGATGCCCGTCCGCGCGTCGCGGAGGTCCACGGTTTCGGTGAGCGCGGCCGCCAGGGCGAGTGCTCCGGTCGGTTCCACCACCAGCTTCATGCGTGCCCAGAGGAACCGCATCGCGTCAATCAACTCTGCATCGGTGACGGTCACCATGCCATCAACGTAATGTTGCACAAGGGGAAACGTGATCTTTCCGAGCGATGGAGTGCGTGCGCCGTCGGCGATGGTGTCCGGATCCTTCACGGTTTCGAGCTTGCCGCTGTAGAACGAGCGGGTCGCATCGTCCGCAGCGGCCGGCTCTACACCGATGATGCGAATCTCGGGCCTCAATTGGCGGGCTGCGATGGCGCACCCCGACAGGAGCCCGCCGCCGCCACAGCAGACCAGCAAGAGGTCGAGGTTTTCTACGTCCTCGAGGAGCTCCAGGCCGGCTGTTCCCTGTCCGGCTACGACATGCGGGTGATCGTACGGCGGGATGACCGGAAGTCGGCGCTCGGTCGACATCGCAGCGGCCAGCTCTTCACGCGTTGTCTCCTCTCGCGAATAGGTGACGACCGTAGCTCCATATCCCTTCGTTGCCTCCAATTTGACTCTGGGAGCATCGTCTGGCATTATGACCGTGACCGGTACACCCAGAAGCCGGCCGGCCAGTGCGGTCGCCTGAGCGTGATTGCCGGACGAATAGGTCAGCACACCCGTGCGCCGCTGATCCTCGTTGAGCATGCTCAGGGCGTTAAAAGCGCCCCTGAACTTGAAGGCCCCGGCTCGCTGGAAATTCTCGCATTTCAGGAAGGCCGAGCCGGATACATGCGCATCCAGCGTGCGTGAGGTCATGACGGGCGTCCGGTTGGCGTTGCCGTCCAGTCGTGCCGCGGCCGCCGTGACATCGTCGAACGTTACCGGCAGAGGATGGTCTGGCTGTGGATCGCGCATGCCGAGAGTAGAATTGTGACGATCCATATAAGCAGAGCGGCGGCCGGAGGAGCTTCCAGCCGCCGCCTGCGACAGGAAAGGGGAGACCCACTCAGCCGGTTGCCTCGTCGTCAGATCCCGACGAGTCCTCAATCTCCTCGAATTCGGCGCGTGCCTCTCGTTCAACTACGACGCGAACGTCGCTCACGAGAGCGGCGAACGCACCGACCGCCGCCAGAACGGGGGCGAACAGGATCGCTGCCGTCATGCCGCCAACGCCAATCGAAAGCGGCAACTCCATAACGGTTTTGTCATCCTTCTTGATGATGATGCGGCGGGCATTACCCTCCTCAATGATGTCGCGGACCTTGTCGACAAGTTCGTTGCCCTTCACCTTCACCTCTTCGAAAGAGATCCGGGGCTTGTCTGTATCTGTCATGTCAATGGCCATCTGTTTAGGTGCACTGTCCCGTCGCAATGCGGGGTGACCCGATAATCGCGACCGCTCCATATCTGTACGGAGCGTACCTCAACTGGTTTCTCGTCGGGATTTCCCTGGATGTCATTTCGGCATGAATCCTGATCCATTACACGCACCGCTGAATGCGGGCCCGTAGTGGCCGATTCGGAGGGGTCGGAGAGAAAGATTTTCAGCGGTCAGGAAGATGTTTCCGCCCTTAACGGGCTTGTTTAAGTGTCTTTTTGACTTGCCGATACTTGAAGCCGACTACTACGGGTGACGAGATCACCTACTTCAACACCAGTCTTCATACAACTAAATACTTAGGGAGAGACTACAATGGGTCAACAGCAACTTCTCCTTCTCGTTCTTGGAATCGTGATCGTCGGTCTGGCGGTTGTGGTTGGTATCCAGGCTTTCAGCGAGAACCAGAAAAAGGCAAACGCCGATGCGCTCGTTAACGATGCTATCCGTATCGCTTCTGACGCACAGGCATGGATGCTGAAGCCAGAAGCCTTCGGTGGCGGCGGCAACAGCTGTGCAACGACTTGTTCCTGGACAGGAGCCGACTTCTCGCAGCTCGGCTATGCGACCGGAACCAGCGGCACATACTCCAACCTGAACGGTGAGTTCACGATCTCAAACAGCGGTAACACGCTGACGATTTTGGGAGCGAGTACGGCGAACGGCAACGAGGTAACAGTCCTCGTCACCGGAACCACGCCTGCCGCAATCGCGACAACCGTCGACACGAACGCTTAGGGCTACACGCCTGATGGCAGTTCAACCGCGGTAAATCGCGGATGACTTCAGCGGCATCTCTGTTGCGGGCCACGCCCCGGCGGGGATGTCGCTGAGTCATTCTGATCAACTTTTCTAATCGAGACTTTATCCCCCAATCGCCATGGGACAGCAGCAACTCCTCCTTCTTGTCATCTCGATGATCCTGGTCGGAATCGCAATCATGGCTGGATTTTCAGCGGCCGAAACTAAGCTAAAGCAAAGTGAGGTCGATACCCTGATCAATCGAAATCTCACTATCGCGTCGGAAGCAGTGTTCTGGAAGACAAAGAGAGATCCCTATAACGGTGGGAACGCGAGCTACGCCGGGCTTTCGTCCGACGGCATGCAAACTCTCTTCCTGGGCGAGTCGACGCATAATGGCACATTCAAGATTACGCACGCTACAACCGACGAGCTCCAGATCACGGCCGTAAGCACCAGCTATCCCGAGGTAGGTGTGCGGACGTTTGTGACAGGCTACGGTATTGATTCGACCGCCGTTCGCTACGACGGAACGATCACCATCAACTGAACCGATCTAGTTCCACCCAAGCATCCCACCATCGATGGCCGTAAAAGAATACAGGTTCACAGGGCAGGGAAATAACGGGCAGCCTGTACAGGGCACCGTTTTCGCACCATCAAAGCGCGCTGCCAAACAGAAAGTCAACACGCTTTCTGAAAAGCACGGCTTCCGCACGCGCGGCGTGCAGGAACGAAGTGTCTACCTCTACAAGGTTCGCCATCCGAACGGCAAAGTCGTCAACGGCGAACAGAAGGCCTTCTCGCAGGAGGAGATCTCGACGGCCCTGGGCAAGATGGGCCTCGAAGTATTGAAGGTCAACAAGAAATTTGTCGACATCCAGCGCAAGCCGCCGCGTGGCGACATGATTATGTTCGTCCGTCTGGCAGCAAACCTTCTCAAGGAAAAGCTGCCGTTCGACGAAGTACTCAACCTGCTCGTCAACGATGTGTCGTCGAACAGTCTGAAGCAGGTCATTCGCGACCTTAACGGAGACCTCAAGAGCGGCATGGAGGCACAGCAGGCCTTCATGAAACACCAGCACATGCTGGGCAAGTTCACGGCGTATATGCTCGGGATCGCGTCGCGTAGCGGTAACATGTCCGAGATCTACGAGGCTACTGCGCGGTTTCTAGAGAGGCAGAACGAGTTCCAGAAGAGCGTTCGCAGCGCCATGATCACGCCGGCCATCACCATTGCGGTATTGATCGCTGCGTTCGTCTGGTATGTCTGGTACATCTTCCCGGAGACGGCTGGTCTGTTCGAAGGATTCGGCATCGAGCTGCCGCCGATGACCAGGAAGACGCTTGCGTTTTCACACTGGCTGGACGAAAACTACGGCTGGGTGCTTGGTCTTCTCGTGGCCATGGGAGTCGGCGGAATCACGTTTGCCAGATCTCAGAAAGGCAAGTTCATGATCGACAAGTCGATTATCCGGATTCCCATAATCGGAACTCTGCTGCACAAGCTCAACATCGAGATCTTCTGTCGCGTGTTCTCGGTTCTGTACTCCGGTAGCGGCGACAATATCAGTGTTATCAAGATCGCTGCCGAAGCCTGTGGTAACTCTTACATGGAGCACCGGGTCAAGACGATCACCGTTCCCATGATGGTGGCCCAGGGTGCCGAACTGGTTCGATCGATGGAGGCCAGTGGAGTCTTTACGCAGATGGCCCTGGCGCGCTTCCGCAGTGGAGCCGAAACGGGTAACGTGCGGAACTCTGCACAACAGATGGCGGACTACTACGAGGCCGAGACGACTCTCAAGCTTAAGGAAGCGGTAGAGGGTATTCAGACCATCGTGGCCGTCATTATTACCGTCGCCATTTGTTTTCTGACCGTCATCTCGTCCGAGATCGCACTGATCTCGCCGTCGAGTACAGACATCATGGGCGTCTGATAACCAGCAACCAATCGTTCCACCCACCCCGAAAGTCCTGCAGTACCGTGGAAGCATCCCAATCGAATGAGGAACAGGCGGGACGCTGGTCGCCGATAAGGCCGGACGACCACCCTGCCGATGACAACGAACTCGACAATATCCTCAGCGACGACGAAGCGTTGCTGGACCTTGATAGCCTGGATGACCTCGAGGAGTCGGACCTGTCCCTGCTTGGAGAACTCGAAGATTCGCTCGGGGGTGAGACCCTCGAAGACGGAGGGTCCAATCTCTGGGATCTGATACTCAAGGATCCAAAGCTGTTCATCGAAGACGAGCTGGACGCGGTAACGGGTGAGCTTGTCGACGCTGTCGTAGGGCCGACCGACCGCCACCAACCTCCCCCCGCCGTCATAGACGTTATTGAGCACCGGGAGGAAGAGTACGTCGCACAGGATGAGAGCACCGATGACGATAACTCGTCATCAACGGACGCCAGGGGTGATTCGCCCGGGATGCCGGATCACCCCGCTCCGGCGTCCGACGAATCGGTAGAGGCAGAGTCGCATCTCCCGGTTGATGAAGAAGCCTTGCCGGGCGCGTTCCCCCGCGACCGGGTGGTCGCCATGATGCTCCGAAAGCGGGTCATCACGGCCGAGCATGTGGAGAAAGCGAAAGAGCTCGCGAAAGACCATCCGCGAGAGGTGCTCTGGCGGGTAGTGGCGCTGGTCCCCGGCGTCGATACTGATGCTGTTTTCGCAACAGCCGCCGCCGTCTACGCATTTACCGAAGCTCCTATCGGAGATGGCAAGCCCAACCCGGAGTTCGTCCGCCTCGTGATGAACACCTTCCCCGAGGAGAAGCGCTCACAGCTGCTGGAACTGAAGGTAATACCATACGAGGCGGAGGTCGGTCGAAGCGGAAACCACCGACTCGTATTTGTCTCGCACGACCCGGCTCGACCGGATCTTCAGCGCCTCCTGCAGGAGCTAAAGGTCGGACGCATTGAGATTCGATACGCCCCTGAGTCGCACATCGCAGGGCAGATTGCGGAGCTCTTCCCGAAGGAGAATCAGTACCTGCAGCGACTGACGGACGATCCATTTGCCGAGGACCTGGGAACGAGTTACCAGGATGTTGAGGGTGATCTGATCGATGAGGAGGCGCTCGAGGCCGAGATCTCAAGATCGACGCTGATCAATCTCTTCGAAGCGTCACTTATCGAAGCCGTCCGCCAGGGTGCGTCGGACCTTCATATCTATCCAAATGCCAGACGTCAGGTTGAGATACACTTCCGTATCGACGGTCGCCTGCGAAAATGGCATACCGAGG
>JABDKH010000345.1 GCA_013002345.1 Rhodothermales bacterium | reverse complement strand
GTGGTTCAATCGGCACTATCACGGCCTGGGACGTGCGTGCTCTGAATGAGGAGGGGAATCCTGCAAGTGCCGTAGGTGACGCGAGGCAGGTTCGCATCAGCCTTGAAGCGGCGTCTCCGGTTGATGTGAACGTGAGAGACGGTGTGACAGTCCGCGATACGCGCTGGCAGTCCACGTTCAGACCAAGAATGCTACGAGATTCCGCGCTCTAGTTCGAATCCACTTGTCCACCAACTGAAACGAGTGCACTACCATGGGTAAGGTCACGGTCATCGCCTTTGTGGCATTCAGCCTCTCCGGCGCGTACTACACGCTGAATCGCAACCAGCAGACGTTGGAAACCTCAGCACGTGTGTCAGACCATCAGTACGAGGTGCTGGCACGTGAGGCCGCCCTCACCGGCTTGTCTGTCGCTCGATCGAAGCTTTCAGGCTCATTTTCGAGTACGAGCTTCTCAGGTCACACGGGGTCGGGTGATTATGCTGTCACGGCCACGGTGGCCGGTGGGTCGTCCAGGATCATCAGTACAGGTAACGTTATCGGGTCCGACGATGTGCCGCTTTCGTACCGAGTTCAGGCGGAGTTCGAAGGAGTGGCCGGTAGCTCGTATGCTCCGGAACCACCTGAATTCCTTCAGTACGCCCTTATCTCAGAACAAAGTATCAACTTGGCGGGACACGTTTCAACGGAGGTCTACCTGCAGGGCGAAGACGGAAGTCTTCTGAACGCGAACGTCCATACGAACGCGGATCTGAGTATTCACGGCGGCCGGGTGAGTGTCGAGGGTTACGGCTCATACTACGGAACGGCTTCCGGTACGGGCAAGTCTCTTGAGACGTCTTTCAATCCTAACTATGCACCCACAGAGCAGGACGCGTTGTACCAGGTTCCGGAACCGGTGGAGGTGCCCAATTACGATGCCGCGGCATATGTAGCGAAGGTGCTTGAGAATGGCTTTGGTGTCATCGAACATAGCGGCGATCTGGCGCTGTCGGGCACGCTCGACTACGGAACGAGAGACAACCCGACCGTCATTCACGTGACGGGTAATCTCTCGAATACCGGCGGAGCCGTAGTCAACGGCTACGTGATGTATATGGTGGACGGAAGTGTGTCGCTCAATGGCAATCTTGTTTCGGGTGACTCGGGATATGGCGGGCCGGACGAAAGTTCGATCGCGATCTATTCCGGCGGAACTGTAGGGATCACAGGTAACGTCGAGATCGCAGCTCAGATTTATTCTGATGGTGGTGTGGAAATTGGAGTGGATCTCGGAGGTAACCCGAAGATTTACGGGGGGCTCGCGACGTTCGGTGAAGCTTCCATCGAAGGCACGCCAAAAGTGTACTATCGCACGCCGTCAGCGGCGCTCGCGATCAACTGGCAGGATGTGGAGAACAATACGCTGAAGATGGTTGCGTACAGCGAATGGTAGGCGAGCAGACGCTGCTTAGTCGAATCGATGGACAAGTTGAAGAGAAGGGACCCTGAGATCGCCTCGGGGTCCCTTTTTCTTTCCGTGTTCACGATTGCGGGCATTCACGTCAGACGTTTCACTTCAAGTCTTGGCCGGAGGCGCCGATATCCATGGGTAGCTTAGCCAGGCGAATTCACACAACGCTTGCTGGTATCGCACATGGGGTTCCGCAGCGTTGGAATGCCTCCCCAATGATCCGCTCACTCATGATTGCTGCGCTAACGTTTGCCGGTCTGGGCGCCTACTACCAGGGTGCACGAGACAGTCTGTCGCCTGAGCGCGACGGCAACCAGACGCACGCCCAGCTTGAGAGGATGGCAAGGAGTTCAGCGCTCTTCGGAGTGAACCTCATAAAGGAGGCGCTCGCCAAGCGGTGGATCGATCAGCGGTTGACCGGCCGCCGGGACGGTGGTTCGTACAGGAGCGTCGCCATTGTCAGGCGTCATCGCGGTGCGATACGGGCCGTCGGCGTGGCTGGAGACGATGGCCCGCGTCCGACCACATACATTATCCGAGTGGAGGCGTTCAGGCAACAGGCTTCGGCTGACGATCCGGCGTCGGGCTACTCTGTTCGTGTCAGCGCACCGGTGGAGGGGATCGGATGATATGGACACTGCCTCATCAAATCTTCACATTGCTATGATTAAGGTTTCAGATTCGATCGCCGATACGGAGAGTACAAATTGTGCCCGGTCGATACGCAAGCACTTCCGTGTATCGGCCCGCGTACGCGCAGACAGTCGCCGCAAGGCACTGCAAGTAGTTCAGTCTTCTGCGTGGCACGATCATACGACCACATCTACGCGGGCGTGGCTTTTCGGAGATGACCCGCGCTTTGAAGCGCGACAATACCAGTAGGTGTCATCATGGGAAAAGCACTCGCTCTCGCCGCAGTTGCCTTCATTTCTCTCGGGACGTATTACGGAGCTCAGCGTAGCTCGTCCGAGATCGAAACACGCAGACGGGTTTCCAACGGTCAATACGAAACGCTTGCTCGCAACGCAGCCCTCGCCGGCCTCAATGTGGCCAAGCAGAGGATCTCGGAATCCGCCTGGACTGGCAAGGACACCAGGGGTCGGCATCAGGATGGTAACTACACGACATCCATCAAAGTCCAAGGCGCAAAACGCGCCACTATCGAGTCGGTCGGGACAGTTCGTAATGCTGGCCGCATGAGTGAGAATTACGCGATCCGAGTGCTAATGGACCGGCGACTGCAGCTCCCCGAAGAGCCGCCGAAGTTCATGCAGTATGCTATCGCCACCGACAGCGATATCGAGTTCAAAGGTAATGTGGACGTCACAGTCTCGAGCGACTTGTCAAGCGACATGAATGCCAACGTCCACACGAACGGCACGCTCAATGTGAGTGGCAATTCCGTGGACATCAACGGCTTCGGTTCATACAGCAATGGTGCAAATGGTGTTCACGTGGACAATTCGTTTGACCCGAATTACAATCCGACGAATCTCCCAACTCACTACGATGCGGATCCGATTCCCATACCGGACTTCACTGAAGTGGACTATCTGAGCGCGGTCGACGCCTTTGGGAACCCGATGGTCGACAATTCGACTACTGGCACCACTGAGCTGTCAGGTTCATACGACTTTGGTGGAACCCGAGACGATCCCTACGTCTGGTACATCGAAGGTGATCTGAACATCACGGGCGACACCCAGATCGATGGCTACGTTCACTTCGTCGTGGAGGGCAACGTGGACCTTAAGGGTGATCTGACGGCAGGGGACTCCGGCTATGACGGTGCTTCTGAGAGTAGCATCGGCGTGACCAGCAGTGGCAATATCAGCCTTTCGGGTGATCGCACGGTTGAGGCGCAGATGTATGCTGGCGGCGACATAAGTACAGGAAAAGGCACACCGACGCTGCGAGGCAGCCTTGCGGCAAGAGGGAAGCTTATCCTCGCCGGCACGCCGAACATCCTGTTCAAGTCGGCATCGTCGGGCCTTACGCAGTTCTGGCAGAACGATTTCAAGTACACGTACCACGTGGTCGGGTACAACGAGCAGTAGGCTCGGGGGAATTTGAAACCCATGGCGCACTTAATGCGCTCGGGGTGTCTTCGGAAGGGCGAGCCGAAGGCACCCCTTTTGTTTGTCCCTGTCTTCGACTTCTCGCCGACCATCATGTCACTGCGGGCGAGTCGAACGATCTTTGTCGCAGGCCCGCCAACCCGATCGCACAGGTACCTTACTTCGTTTGGGTACAAGAACCGGAGCGGTCCTATGCGACGATTGGGCAATCCAGGACGTCGACTTGATTTCGCGGGCGTTTCAGATTGCTTCGCGGCGCTCGCGATGACGAGGGCAGCGACTTGTCGTTCGACTACGCAGTGTCACCCCGAGCCAGTCGAGGGGCCTCTGTGACCCGTCTGCCGAACCGATTCCATCGGTCCCTCACGTCGTTCGGGATGACGTGGGACGAGCATCGGTGACGATTGACGCAATCCGGGCGTCGAGTGAATACCCCGGGCGTCTAATATGTCTTCGCTGCGCTCGCAATGACGAGGGCAGCGACTTGTCGTTCGAATACGCAGCGTCACCCCGAGCCAGTCGAGGACCCTTGTGATCGTCTGCCAATCCGATTGCACAGGTCCCTCACTTCGCTCGGGATGACGCGTGGGGGTGGTCGGCATGACGTGGGGCGAGCTGCGGTGATGAATGACGCAAGCCAGGACGTCGACCTGATTTCACGGGTGTCTCAGATTGCTTCGCTGCGTTCGCAATGACACGGGAGGAGTATTGAGTAGTACAACTCCTTCGGTGCCGCGAACTGATGATCACCCATTACATGCGCCATCTCTCTTAATTCCCGACCACGGCCCGCCGATACCTTCTTCAATAATTCACATTGCTGGCGACTCAATTCAGCCGGCAGGGGTCAGCAATTTGACAGGTTTGTTCAACAGCGTCGCTTCGCGAAGGAGGGAGGGCTCTGCGCCGAGGATATTCAAGCGACCCGCAATCCACATAGACAATGGGTAAAGCCGCATTGATTGCAATCGCAGCATTTGGCGCGATGAGCACGGTCTATTCCAACAGCAGCAAGTCGGGCATGCTTCGTGCGTCCGAGCGCGTCGCTAATCTCCAGTATGAGACGATTGCCCGCAGTGCGGCCGTGAATGGATTCAACCTGGCGAAGCAGGCCCTCTCCGAGTCGTTCGCCTCGCGCACATTCAAGGGCAGGTTCGATCGTGCCACATACGGCGTCGAGATCTCTGTCACCGGTAATCGCGCAATTGTCGTATCTGTTGGTGACGTTCCGAACGCTTCCGGAGATGACTCGAGCTATCGCCTGCGCGGAGAGTTCGTTCGTGAGACGCTAGCCGCCCAGATGGCGAATGACGTTCCCCCGTTCATGAAGTACGCACTCATTAGTGAGGACGATCTTCGCGTGAGTGGGAACGCTGGCGCGGCAGTTGTCCATGCGTCGGGCACCGACCTGAATGCGAACTTCCACACGAATGGTGATCTCGAAGTCAACGGCAAAGGCAACGAACACATCCACGGTTTTGGAACCTACGCGGGCTCGGCGAGCGGGAAGCATCGCGACACGAAGTTCCAGCCCGACAACGCAGAGCCAGGCGATCCGCACACCGCATGGGTCGCGGCGGTTGACATCCCAACGTTTGACGTGTCCGACTATACTCGCTTCGCAACAACGTCCAGCAGTTCGATGACTCTCTCCGGATCCTTCGAAGGTGGTACGCGCGACGAGCCGGAGGTCGTTCTCGTGAATGGTGACCTGAACGTCAGCAACGTCACGATCGACGGATATGTGGCCTTCCTGGTGACCGGTGACATCGAAATCAACGGCGACGCACGCGTCGGCTCGAGCGGCTTCAGTGCCAGCGCCGAAAGCAGCATCGCTTTCTACGCCGGTGGTGACATCGATATGAAGGGGAATACCGAAGTCTGGGCCCAGCTATACAGTGAGGGCGACTTTGACATGGGTGGCGGTGCTGATCTCTATGGTTCCGTGACGACCCGAACCGAGGCCAGGCTCCACGGTAACCCCGAGTTTCACTATCGCGAGGCCTCCCCGGCACTCACGACCATCTGGAACGGGACGCCCGGCGGAACCACCGTGCACATGACCAACTTCTTCGAGAGATAGCACCAGACCGCCACGGTCTCATCGATTCTGGCCGTAACAGAGCGGCTTCTGCCTCGTGCGGGAGCCGCTTTTTCTATGGCGATCGGAGGGACCCGTTTTCGCCGACCAATGATGCTCCCAGTAGCCTCAATTCGTACTGTGCGGCCGATTTTGACCGCATCGATATGCTTAAGGGCAGGGGGCATTGGCCGATACGAAAATGGGGCTTCCATCAGCCTTCCCTTGAAGTCGTGCCACTGTCGCATCCACCGTCTGACGTGCCGCTAACGCATCGTTGAGCCCGGCCTGCGACTCCATAAGGAACACACCATCATATGAATCCGACCCTGAAGGAAATACTTGCCCGGCAGGCTGCCGGCAAGACCGAAGTTGAGGCGTCGCCGAAGTCTTCCCCGGTTGCGGATCGCGGGCCGATCTCAGGCGTCGCCGCCAGGACACCGGAATCTGCAGGTCCGTCCGTATCGTCCCGACCGACCCTCATTCCGCCGCTTCCGAAGGTCGCAAAGGAAGTTGGTGATTCGGTGCCCTACTCGAAAATGGGCGATGAGCGAATCGAATTCCTGATGGATCAGGTCCGGTCTCTGGGCGATAAGGAGCGCACCGCAATGCGCATCCACATTGAGCATTTACTCAAGCACATGATCGATATCAACGCGTCTGATATCGACATGGGAGGCCCGGCAAGCAACAACCTGATCTGGTATCGCGTGGACGGCGAAAAGCGTCCCGACGAGGGCATGGGTCGCTACACCATCAACGAGTCAAACGTTCTGCTTCTCAACGTGCTCAGTCGTCGCCAGACCGAGACGTTGCTTGAGAAGAGATCGCTTGATTTCTCGTACCAGCTTCCCATCGAAGGAAAGGACGGCCGACGCCGTCGTTTCCGTGCGACAATGTACTTCGATCTGGATGATCTTGGCTTGAACATGCGTGCCATTCAGGACACGCTGCGTCCGTTGAAGAGTCTCAAGTTTCATCCTCTCATTGAACGCGGCCTCATGTTCCGGCACGTTCGCGACGGGCTGACCCTGGTGACGGGTGTAACCGGTTCCGGCAAGAGCACGACGCTGGACGCCATCATTGACGAGAACAACAAAGACACTGCTGGCCACGTGGTCATCGTCAGTAAGCCGATCGAGTTCATGCACGTATCGAAGAAGTGCATCGTGCGTCACCGTGAAGTCGGAAAGGACGTCCCGTCCTTCAAAGAGGGGATCGTGCAATCGCTTCGTCAGGACCCGGACATCGTCGTCATCGGTGAGATCCGCGATCCAGCAACGATATCCTCGGCTCTCGAAATCACCGACTCCGGTCACAAGGTCTTTACGACACTTCACACGTCATCCGCTGTCGAAAGCATTGACAGAATCATTGGCGAGTATCCACCGGACGAGCAGGATCGTATTCGCAACCGTCTCGCGGACGTGCTGCGGTGCATTATCTCTCAGAAACTGCCTCCCAAGATCGGTGGTGGCCGGGTGCTTGCAAAAGAAGTGCTGTGGATGACGCCATCTGCGGCAGCTGCGATAAAGAACAACAACCAGGGCGAGATCTATCAGATGATGTGGGAGAGCAACGGTCACGGCCAGACCACACTCGAGCAGGATCTCGCAAAGCTTCTTAAGCAGGGTCTCATTAGCGCCGAAACAGCTATGGACTACGCCAATAACAAGCGTCGCCTCAAGCAGTTGCTCGGTTGATACCCCGGCTACGTCCAACTTCGCCAGAATAACGACACAATCCTTAAGCCATGAACATCTCCCGACCCAAAGACAGTATTCTGGGCGTAACGATATCGGGTCGATCTCTGCACGCCGTACTGGTTCAGGATGGTCCGGACGGACCGG
>JABDKH010000344.1 GCA_013002345.1 Rhodothermales bacterium | reverse complement strand
CCGGGGATCGGCGCGGACATTGTTCGTGGATTTGCTACGGCATGTTCAGAGAATGCCGTAGCACTGATCGGGGGCGAAACGGCAGAGATGCCCGGGCTTTATGCCATGGACGACTACGATCTTGCCGGTACGATCGTAGGCGTTGTGGAGCGGGACCGAATCATAGATGGCTCCAGGGTAGAGGCGGGAGATGTGTTGATCGGACTGCCCTCGACGGGACTTCACACAAACGGCTACTCGCTGGCTCGGAAGGTGCTTCTGGAAGATCTGACGGTAGATTCCAGACCTGACGCATTGGAGGGGCAGAGTGTTGGGGAGGCGTTGCTGGCCGTCCATCGGTCCTATCTCGGCGCGATTCAGGCAGTACTCCCCATGAGCGGCCTGAACGGATTGGCGCACATCACCGGAGGCGGCATCCCCGGTAACATCTCAAGGGTCGTCAGAGGTGGCCTGCGTGCAGAAGTTGACTACGCTGCGTGGTCGAGACCCCCCATCTTCAGGCTTATCCAGGATATGGGCGGCGTCCCGGAGTCAGACATGCGCAGGACATTCAATCTGGGAATCGGCCTTGTCATAGTCGTGTCGAAGTCCGTCAGCGACGATGCGTTCGATCGCCTCAAGGACCTGGGTGAAAGACCCGTATCGTTGGGGAATGTTGTAGTCGAATGAAACCGAGCAGTCCGGTTCGGAGTGTCAAGAAGCGCTTCCAACTCCTCGACCTCGGCCCACCGGCGCGATTGTAAGTCATGATCTCCCTAGCGACCATCGTCGTGCTCAGCTTTATTCTTGGCTCCATTCCGGGAAGTCTCTGGGCTGGCAAGGCGATGCACGGTATCGATGTCAGAGAGCACGGCAGCGGTAATGCAGGTGCGACGAACACGTTTCGGGTCCTCGGCTGGAAGGCGGGAGTGGTCGCCACGCTCATTGACGTGGGGAAGGGTTTTATTGCTGCCGGCCTGATCGCGAAGTTCGTTCGAATTGATGCGCTGCCTCAGGACCTGCCGTTCTGGAACGTCAATACGCTGGCGCAGATGCTGGCCGGCATAGGGGCGGTGGCCGGGCACATGTTTCCCATCTTCGCCGGATTTCGTGGCGGCAAGGGGATGAATACGGCGGGGGGCGTCCTGTTCGCTATTACGCCCGTCTCGATGGCTGTCACCATGATCGTGTTCATTCTCGTACTCCTCACTACGAGAGCCGTCTCGCTGGCATCTTTGACGGCAACTCTGGCGTTTCCGATTAGCGTCGGCGTTCGTAAATACTATCTCGGGATCGAGCAGCTTGATGCGAGTCTCTTTATTATCAGCATTGTGATTTCAGCGGGATTGATCTGGGCACACAGATCTAACATTCGAAGGTTGATGGACGGCACCGAGAGCCGTGTACGGTCGTTCAGGCCCGCAAAGGGCTTGATCGGGAAAGGAGAGTTGTCCGAGTAGCGGCTGCAAGTTGGACCGGAAGACAACACATATTGCCGTTATCGGTGCCGGAAGCTGGGGAACGGCACTCGCCATCAGTCTGGCTTCGTCCGGGCACGACGTCTCGCTGTGGGCCCGGAGACCCGACGCGGCAGCGAGGATGACAGAGTCCCGTCACAACCCCACGTATCTGCCTGATGCCGTGATTCCGGCCAGCGTGCGAATTACCTCGGACCTTCTCGAATCCATCACGGATGCCACCGTGTGGGTGTTTGCGGTGCCCTCGCATGCGCTTCGCGAAGTGGCCACGCGCCTGAAGTCGTACGTACAACCGGACTTGATTGTCGTATCGGTCGCAAAGGGCATCGAGAACGCGACGCTCATGACATCGACCCAGGTGCTTGCCGACGTGCTGACGGATTTGCCCGAATCGCAGATCGGGGTTCTTTACGGTCCAAGTCATGCCGAGGAGGTGGCGGCTGACGTACCGACAGCCGTTGTTGCCGCAGCGAACTCGATCCGGGTTGCTGAGGAGATACAGGACATATTCATGACCAAGAGACTCCGCGTCTATGTCAATGCAGACGTTCGAGGAGTCGAGATCGCGGGATCTGTAAAGAACGTCATGGCGGTGGCGGCCGGCCTGGAGGAGGGCGTCGGATACGGAGACAATGCAAAGGCCGCGCTGATCACGCGTGGCATGGCAGAGATCCGACGGCTCGGACTCGCTCTCGGTGCGGATCCCTCAACATTCTCGGGCCTTGCCGGTATCGGAGACCTCGTCGTGACGTGCATGAGCCGGCACAGCCGCAATCGCTACCTGGGGGAGCAGGTGGGTCGCGGGCGCTCGCTGGCGGAGGTTGAGGCGGAGATGGATATGGTCGCGGAAGGAGTGAGGACCACAAAATCCGTGTACGAACTCGCGAAGAAGCTCGACATTGATATGCCGATCACGGAAGCTGTATACCAGATTCTGTTTGAGGGAAAGAAGCCGGCTGAGGCGGTCGACGACCTGATGAATCGGGCGGCAAAAAGGGAGGACTGGCTCCCCGATGCCGTCGACGGGTGACGACCAGCAGCGGCAAGTGTCAGGAATGATGACCCACCGAGAACTTGAAAGACTCGTCGCGCTCGGCGAGGGGCAGCACCTGGAATTCAAACGGCGTGTGCCCAGGCCCCATCGGCTGGCCAAGGAGGTCATTGCATTCGCGAACACCCGCGGCGGGCATTTGCTTCTGGGCGTGGACGACGATGGCTCCATAGTGGGCGTCCGGGATGCCGACGAGGAACTCTACTCGTTGCAGGAGGCACTGGACAATCACTGTTCACCCGCCGTTCCTGTTCGACTCGAGCATGTCGAGATCTCTCGTCGGCGCGACGTGATTGTCGTGTGGGTCAGATCGAGTGATCAGAAGCCTCACTACCTCGTCCGTCCTGGCCACCCGTCGATGCGCCCGA
>JABDKH010000343.1 GCA_013002345.1 Rhodothermales bacterium | reverse complement strand
TCCATCGACTACGCCTTTCGGCCTCGCCTTAGGACCCGCCTAACCCTGGGCGGATTTACCTTCCCCAGGAAACCTTAGGCTTTCGGCGACGGAGATTCTCACTCCGTTTATCGTTACTCAAGCCGACATATTCACTTCCTGCCGCTCCACCGTTCCTTCCGGAACGGCTTCACAGCCGACAGGAACGCTCCTCTACCGCTTGCCGAAGCAAGCCCGCAGATTCGGCACGAACCTTATTCCCGATCATTATCGGCGCTGGATTCCTCGACCAGTGAGCTATTACGCACTCTTTAAATGGTGGCTGCTTCTAAGCCAACATCCTGGCTGTCACGGCAATCCAACTACCTTAGTAACTTAGGTTCGTTTAGGGGCCTTATCTGACGGTCTGGGCTGTTTCCCTTTTGACCGCGGAAATTATCTCCCGCAGACTGACTCCCACGACAGAGCCTCTTGGTATTCGGAGTTTGGTTGAGGTGGGTAGGCTTGTGGCCCCCCAGCCCCATCCAGTCGCTCTACCCCCAAGAGGTGTCACGTGAGGCTAGCCCTAAAGCTATTTCGAGGAGAACGAGATATCTCCGGGTATGATTAGACTTTTACTCCTCCCCACAGGTCATCACCTAACTTTTCAACGTTAGTGTGTTCGGTCCTCCAGACGGTGTTACCCGTCCTTCAACCTGCCCATGGGTAGATCACCCGGTTTCGCGTCTGCTCCCTGCGACTCGACGCCCGTTTAAGGCTCGGTTTCCCTTCGGCTCCACTGGGATCCAGCTTAACCTTGCCGCAGAGAGCAACTCGTCGGCTCATTATGCAAAAGGCACGCGGTCACCCGCTGTGTCCCGAAGGACACCCAGGCTCCCACAGCTTGTAAGCACACGGTTTCAGGTACTTTTAACTCCCCTTATCGGGGTGCTTTTCATCGTTCAGTCGCCTTACTGGTTCACTATCGGTCGTTGAGGAGTATTTAGCCTTACGGGGTGGACCCCGCATATTCGCACAGAGTTCCACGAGCTCCGTGCTACTCTGGAACACCTAGGCCTTCGTCACAGACTGCTACAGGACTGTCACCTTCTGCGGTTCAACTTTCCAGATGATTCACCGCCCGTTCTGAAGTGCCATGTTGGTGCCCGAACCCCGGACCGAAGTCCGGTTTAGGCTGTTCCGATTTCGCTCGCCGCTACTGACGGAATCGCATTTTGCTTTCTTTTCCTCCGGCTACTGAGATGTTTCAGTTCGCCGGGTTCGCCCTCACACCCTATGCATTCAGGTGTAAGTGACCCGCAAGCGGGCCGGGTTGCCCCATTCGGAGATCCCAGGATCAAAGCTCGGTTACCAGCTCCTCTGGGCTTATCGCAGGTTCCCACGTCCTTCATCGCCTCTCAACGCCAAGACATCCACCGTGTGCCCTTAGTCGCTTGATCGCACCGACCGAGATCCCGCACCTGCTTGCGAGGGGTCCCGCAAGATCAGCACGCACGGTCAGGAACGACAAACGACCACAAGACGCTACGAGCTCGTCTCTCGGTCATTCAATACATTCAATTCAATTTGCTGCTGTCGCCACGCAACCCGGGGGGGGTCACGCGTCGCCAACAGCCGACGTTCTGCTCACGAATTGTCAAGGAGCGTTGTTCCGCCGGTCTGGTGCAGACCGACGCCCGCCGCACGCACCCAAATGGGCCCGAACAGGCGAGCTCAGTAGGATACTCACGGCCAGGGGGCTGTCAACATGGGTAGGCGGCCCAATTCTCCAATTTTGCCGGTCGGTTTCGGGGGGCCGAGCGGGCCCGTCCCGCCGAATGAGCACGGCGCGGTCGCGGACGCGGGCGTGGGCACGGTCGCGGCCCCGGACGCGGACACGGGCACGGTCGCGGACGCGGGCACGGACACGGTCGCGGACACGGGCACGGGCGCGGACACGGACGGGGGCGCGGACGGGGGCGCGGACGCGGTCATGGACGCGGACGCGGCGCGTAAAGAAAACGGGCCGCACGATGTGCGGCCCGCTCGGGTGATTCTGATTGACGATCTTCGGACCGCCGTCGGCGGACACGTCGCGGCCGAGGATGCCGTCCGTCGTGAGGATGTGGAAGCTCGTCTCGGCCTGGTCGAAGCCTTCGCTGATGAAGTAGCCCTCTTCACCGAACGGCGTGTCTCGGCTCCAAAGCCCCCAGCCGCCCGTCTGTCCCTGCACGCGGGCATCGGCGCGGCTCGCGCGACGGACGCCGACCGATTCGATGTGGCCGTCGTAGAACATCGTGGCCGGGGACGAGTCCCAGGAGTGGTTGAAGTAGTACGGCTCGCAGTTGCCGAGGTACGTGCCGGGCTGGAAGCTCGGGTTGCACGAGGCCTTCGGGTTCTGGAGCCAGTTGTGCTCGAGCATGTGCGTCTTCAGATTCGGATACCGGGCCTGCGACATCGACGGCGAGCGGAAGCCGGCCGCGAGGGACCACGGATCCCTCCAGCCGTTCGAGGTCGAGTCGTCCGGGTCGTTGTGACGCATGACGTCCGGGTTGAACATGGCGGCGGGGCTCATGACGTAGCTCGACCACACCCGAATGTCGCCGTACTGCTCGCCCGCTTCGCCCGTGTCG
>JABDKH010000342.1 GCA_013002345.1 Rhodothermales bacterium | reverse complement strand
GCCGGGCCGCCAGGGTTGACTGGACAGTCTGTGGACATGCGCACACAACCGCTCCGGCGCCTGTGCGTGCAGCGGCGGTCGAAGCGAGCGTGGGGGCCCCGGTCAGTCCCGGCGATCCTGCGATCGCAAGAAGCATTCCTGCGCTGTACTTGTGTGCGTCCCGGGCACGTCGAGGCAGGACGTCCGCGACATCATCGTGTTCGATCAGCCATGTCTGAGTCGGCGCCGTGCCATTTTCACCGGCGAGTGCACATCGAGGAATACCGATTTCCGCAAGAATGATCTCGCCACTGCAGCGCGGACCGTCGTTGAACAAAAGGCCCTGCTTGAGTGCCCCCATGGTTACCGTCATGTCGGCAATTACGCAATCACTCATCATCACACCGGTGTCCGCATTGAGGCCCGTCGGTACGTCAATCGACACGACAGGTATTCCGCTGTCGTTGATTGATTTGACCGCGTTCGAGACAGGATCTCGAAGTGCTGCAGACAATCCTGTTCCAAGTATTGCGTCAACGATCAAATCAAATCCGGCGTCCACGAGATCCGCGCCTGATGAGATTGTCACCATGAGCGACGCGTCGGCAGCCTGGAGTTCGGTCAGCACGGACAGGTTTTTCTGCGCGTCGGGTGACAGTCCGTCCAGGCCAAGGACCATCTGAACATGGACATCCGCTCCGGCGTCGGCGAGAAGTCTGGCAACGACCAGACCGTCGCCGCCGTTGTTTCCTTTCCCGCACAGACAGCACACGGACAGTTCGTCGGGTGGTCCGAAGTGTGCCGCAATCTCGCGCGTCGCCGCTCTGCCGGCTGTTTCCATCAATGAAAAACCTGGAAGTCCGAAATCCTCGATCGTTCGACGGTCGGCTTCCCTCATCTGCAGGGCGTTGAGAACCGGCTTCATAGTATGCTATTCGTTGAATACGGGTATCCGCAGGGTGTCCACATCCGTCTCCCACCGCGCACGCACGCGAAGGGAATCTGATCGCCACGCTATCCTCTCTGCGGGTTCAAATGGTTCCACCCCTCCACCGTCCCAGCGACGGTTGTCGTTGTCGTCGCGTGTGAAGCGCAGCGTATAGCCACCCTGCTGAAGCATCGTCACGGCGAATTGACCCGACGCGTCAGCCACCGCTGAGCCGGCAACACGTCCGTCGCCAGACCGGATCGCCTCGACCAACACGGATGTGGCAGCCGGAACGTCTGCAATAACCCCGACAATACCGCCGAGTTCGCGTTCCGTCAAATACGAAAATAGCCTGGCGACCGTAGAGTCGGCCGACTCGGCCGAAGGAGTAGCGACACGCACGCGGAACGGTCGCCCATCTCGAGCTGCCTGAACGTTCAGAAGCTGTCGGACCCCGTCCACCGTTGACGCAGAGTAATCGAGGGCGTTGCCGGATGTGTCCTCCACGGAAACGAGGTTGTCCAGTTGCTCGATGTCGATGGGCTTGCTGAAGATGAGACCAGGACTCACGGAAGGGTGTAGCTTCGAGTCACCGGGTGCGCTCGATGGAATGAAATCCAGAAACACCGGTGCGCCGTCATCCACATCAGATGTGACGCTGAACGCAAATTGATCCCGCCGTGCACGATTGCCGACGGAATCCTCTACGACACCCGTTAGAAGACTGTAAGACCCCGGCTGCAACGGGGCGGTATGCAGCACGATCCGACGCAGGTCGTCGGGAAGCTGATATGCATGCTTGACGTCAAAGTCGACAAGCCCGACCGAGTCAGAGACACTCCAGGTCAACGTGTCAGTCCTTGAGAGAACGATATCTTCAGAATAACGGATCGACACCTGCGCCGGGGAAATTCCCTCCACCCGCCTCACCTCTGGCGGAACCGTATCTCGTACGCTGGTGATCCAGGGGTGTGCAATCCTTTCGCCGGTGGTGTCGGCCGCGATCGCTTCGAAGGAAGGAACGGCAATAACCTCAAGATTGTCGGGCTTTCGATTGCTGTTTCGGTCCCTCACTGCCAGTACGAAGTATGGACGAGCACTCAGGAACTCAAACAGGAACTCACCGCTGGCATCCGTTTCGGTTCGATAAAGAGGTCTCGCCGGAAGATCACCGTTGGCGCCGGAGTCGGGAAGTGCATAGGCGAAGACCTGCATTCCGGCTACTCCCTTCCCTCTGAGCGGTTCGACGACCTTGCCACTGATCTTTCCCCTGTTGATCTCAGGACCGGTCGAAAATGCCTGGGTAATCGGAGCAGTCAGGCTCACTCCACGGCTGTCTCGCAGTTTGGTGTCGAGGGACACGATATATGTCGTGTTCGGTTCGAGTGATTGACGTAGCGTAATCTCAACCGTGTTCTTTTTCCACTTGACGTCAGGGCGCTCGGACGGTTCAGGAGTAATCGAAAGAGCCTGAAGAAACGACGGCTCGGAAATGTATTCATCGAATGTGATACGGATCACCGGCGTCGTCACATTGACCGCTCCGTTGTCCGGTACTATGGATTCGATTCGCGGCGGCTGGCGATCCGGGGGTCCGCCGGTCGGAGCGGCTGGAACGGCGCAACTCGAAAGCAGGACCATCAACATCCATATGACTCCCGACGGGCCGGCGTTCAACATCCGGCGACTCGCGTGACGTCGTAGCGTCGAGTCGTTGCGACAGGACCTTGCTGTATGATCAGGGCGATTCGTTCGAGTCACTTCGAATATTGAAGAAGAGGTATACGGCCACCGCCGATGCCGCGCCAATCACGACCGGTTCGGCATATCGGCGGAGCCAGCCTCGCGATGGGCGCACCCCCTGAGTGAGAGGTATGGTTTGGTTTTCGACCTCGTCTATTTGCGATCGGTGGATTTGATCCGCGTGCGAGGTCGAGCAGGTCTGGTTGGAAAGAATCCGCCTGTCCGGGCCCACTAGGATATAGCTGAGATCGAGATCGATGTTTCGAGTCACTTTGCGTCTTCCGTCTCGGTCGTACCGGATTGACACCCGCTCCACTTTGAAGCCCAGTGACGCGTCAACTTCGTTCGCTGTCGCGACGGAGTCGACTGTGCGATCCTTTGTGTCCAGGTACAGCAGTTTGTCATCTTCCGTCAGGGCGTTGAAGACGGCCTGATTCAGAAACGGGTTGGCCGGATCGGGACGAAGTGACAATCGGGCATAGGGCGTGGCCACCGGCCTGACGCACTGAACGGCCATCTCCTGGAGGATTTCGGCATTCGTTGCCTGTGCACGGGTAACCGCCGGTGCGAAAATCTGTGCCGCGACAAGAAGCGGCAAGCCGAGCAGAGTCGGAATTGCCGATCGAATGGTCACATGTTGCATGGTCGTACGCTTCAAGTGTGCACGCGCAATAACGTCCTGCCGATTCGAGTGTGCAAGTTATGTTACACCTGGCACGTCCGGATGAATCATCAATGAACTGAATATGCGGGAACGACGGCCGTGCAGAGTCTGATTTCGGGTATATTCGGTCAACTCGTGACCGGAGGATGAGATGAATCCAGGCAGACTTACTCATGGCAGGCGCAAGGAGATCGCGTCCTTGCGGCAGAAGAAGTTCCGCGACCAGGCGGGCACCTGCGTTGTCGAAGGGCGCCGATCCGTGGAGGCAGCCGTTGCGGCCGGTGCACGGGTGCTGGAGATTGTGGCCACCGAGCGAATGCTGGACGATCCGGACACTCGCAAATGGCTTTCTTCCTCGGCATCGATTTCGATCGCATCGCCGAAGGAGTTTGAGGGGATGTCCGACGTTGTCACGTCGCAGGGAGTTCTGGCTGTCGTAGAGACGGCATGGGTGAGTGTCGATGCGCTCAAAGGAGCGTCGCGCATTCTCGTGCTTGACGGCGTGCAGGACCCGGGTAATGTCGGAACCATCATCCGGAGTGCGGCCTGGTTCGGTGTTGACGCCGTGGTATTCGGTCCGGGCGTCGCGGACTGCTACGGCCCAAAGGTGTTGCGATCGTCCATGGGAGGTGTATGGGATGTCAAGACGTGCCGCACAAACACCATCGCGGCGAACATCAAAACCCTGATCTCCATCGGCGTCGATGTCCATGCCGCCGACCTCGAAGGGCTTCCCCTGTCAGAGTGGTCCCCGTCAGATCCGTCGTGTCTCGTCGTGGGCAGTGAGGCCCGGGGTTTGTCGGAAGAGGTGGGCGCTGTCGCAGGAAGCCGAGTCCGAATTCCCGGGGGCCGAACGTCCGGTGCGACCGAGTCACTGAATGTTGGCGTAGCGGCCGGGATTCTGATGTTTCACTGGACGCAGCGCGGCTGACGACTCCCGACCTCGTCAGCATCCAGCCACCATAAAATCTAACGCCGAAGCAGTATATTCCACGGTTGGCCAATCTTCGACCGCCATTTCTCTTGCTTAATGGAAGTACCGTCATTTCATGGCGTCTCGATCGAGCACGGCCTCCTGACGATGGAGAAGCGGCAGGAGGTTGGTGAGAAAAGCCAGTCTCTTCGCGTCGGTGTGCCCCGTGAGGTTTCGAACGAAGAACGACGCGTCTCACTGGCGCCCGGGGGCGTGGCTGCTCTTGTCGCGAACGGGCATGACGTCGTGGTTGAGGCGGATGCCGGTCAGCAGGCACATTTCAGCGATCAGGAGTACGCCGATGCCGGAGCAGAGATCGTCAAAGCGCCCGGCGAGTTATATGCGAAGGCCGAGCTCGTGGTTAAGGTTGGTCCTCCCAGCGACGACGAGTTATCGCTTCTGCAAGAGCGACAGATTCTGATTTCGGCGCTTCATCTCGGGGGAACGTCTCCGGAATTCCTGAAGCGTCTGATGAATCTCGGTATTACGGGTATCGGTTTCGAGTTCATTCGGGATTCGGACGGGACTCTTCCGATCGTGCGTATGATGCACGAGATCATGGGGTCTATGGCGGTCCAGATTGCTGCGCGACACCTGGAGAGCGGTGAAGGTGGGAAAGGGGTAATGCTTGGTGGTATCTCGGGCGTGCCACCGTCCACCGTGCTGATTCTGGGCGCGGGCGTCGTCGGCGAATGGGCGGCGCGCACGGCGCTGGGCTATGGTGCGCATGTGATCGTTCTGGACTCGGATCTCGGCGCGCTTCGGGGGCTCGAGCACTATCTGGATCGACGAATTACGACTGCGATGGCGACCGAGCAGTACATCCGTGGAGCTGTGCGGTCGGCCGACGTGATCATTGGGGCCATGATGACGGCAGGACAGCGTTCGCCGGTCCTGGTCACCGAGGACATGGTCAGCAGCATGCGGTCTGGCTCGGTGATTGTAGACGCGGTGATTGACCAGGGAGGCTGTATCGAAACCAGCCGGGCGACGTCACACTCGCAGCCTACATTCAGAAAGCACGATGTGATTCACTACTGCATCCCGAACATGCCGTCGAACGCAGCGCGAACCGCCACCTACGCGTTGACCAATGTGCTGGTGCCATATCTGATAAACATTGGAGACGTCGGCTCGATCAACGAAGCCCTTTGGCGAAATGTCGGGCTGCGAAACGGGACGTACGTTTATCGTCGACATCTGACAAAGAAGAGTCTGGCGACGATGTTCGGAATGCCACACCGTGATATCGAACTTCTAATTGCGTCCGGCATCTAGCCACACGGTGAAGAGACATTGCACACAGTCTCATTGTCGGTCGACCTGTTTGAAGTAAGTCAATTCCCACGCGAACCAGTCTAGTTCAAGACTATGTCAACGGCGACGCAGCAGATCATCAGGGCGCCGAGGGGCCGCGAACTTTCCTGCCTCGGATGGGAGCAGGAGGCGGCAATGCGCATGTTGATGAACAACCTTGACCCGGATGTTGCAGAGCGGCCATCTGAGCTTATTGTCTATGGCGGAGGCGGAAAGGCCGCCCGGAACTGGGAGTGCTACCATCGGATTGTGGCGACACTCAAACGACTGAAGTCGGACGAGACCCTGCTCGTTCAGAGTGGGAAGCCGGTTGGAGTGTTCCAGACGCATGAGGAGGCTCCACGCGTGTTGATCGCAAACGCACACCTTGTACCGCGATGGGCGACATGGGAAGAGTTTCGCCGTCTCGACGCGCTGGGACTAACGATGTACGGGCAGATGACCGCGGGCTCGTGGATATACATCGGTACGCAGGGGATTCTGCAGGGCACGTACGAGACTTTTGCCGAGTGTGGCCGGCAGCACTTTGGTGGATCGCTTGACGGTCGGCTTATCGTAACGGCGGGGCTCGGTGGAATGGGTGGCGCCCAGCCACTGGCGGCAACGATGAACGGAGGGTGTATGCTTGCGGTGGAGGTAGATCCGCAGCGCATAGAGCGTCGAGTGGAAAGCGGATACTGCGACGTGATGCTGACGGACCTACAC
>JABDKH010000341.1 GCA_013002345.1 Rhodothermales bacterium | reverse complement strand
GCCTGCGTTTACTTGGCTCGGTGGGCGAACCTATCAATCCCGAAGCGTGGTCCTGGTACTACGAGGTCGTCGGCGACTCGCGTTGCCCGATCGTCGACACCTGGTGGCAGACCGAGACGGGTGGCATCCTGATCAGCCCGTTGCCGGGCGCGACGGGGCTGAAACCCGGATCCGCCACCAAGCCGTTGTTCGGTGTCATGCCAGCCGTCGTCGACGGGGAAGGCAATACGCTCGACGGAGCGGTTGAGGGTAACCTGATCATCACCGACAGTTGGCCGGGACAGATGCGCTCGGTGTATGGGGATCATCAACGGTTTGTCGATACTTATTTCGCCACGTTCGAGGGCACTTACTTCACGGGCGACGGCGTGCGTCGCGATGAGGACGGCTACTACTGGATTACCGGCAGGGTCGACGATGTGCTCAACGTTTCGGGTCATCGCATGGGAACCGCAGAAGTCGAAAGCGCGCTTGTTTCACATGAGCACGTCGCCGAAGCGGCGGTCGTCGGTTATCCGCACGACATCAAGGGGCAGGGCATCTATGCCTACGTCACGTTGATGGAGGGCATCGAAGCGAGCGACGAACTGCGATCGGAACTGCAGAAATGGGTGCGCAAGGAAATTGGACCGATCGCGAAACCGGACCTGATTCAGTGGGCGCCGGGTCTGCCGAAAACCCGTTCCGGCAAGATCATGCGACGCATTCTGCGAAAGGTCGCGGCGGATGACTTCGGTAACCTGGGAGATACATCGACGCTGGCAGAACCGGCGGTCGTCGATGACCTCATCGAAAATCGGCAGAATCGAAGCTGATCTTGCGCGCTCAGGCTTCCCGCTGATCGTTTGACAGGTCGCGTGCCATGCTGTCTTCCAACTCGTCGATGAAGCTCTGATCGATTTCATCGACGGCGGTGTCTGAGACCGGGTCGTTACTGGCCTCCGTCTCGGGCGCCTGGCTGCGCCGCATCGCGAGCGGTGGGAGCTTTTGTGTTGCCTTCATATCAGCGTTGCCGTCTGTCGAGGCCTTTTCGTCGTCGGCAAGACGCTCGCGATCGCGGCGCTGGTATTCCGCGATCTGACGTTCGTAGGCCCGCACAAATTCTTCGCCGAACATCTGCGGGAAACGTCCCCCGCCTTTCTCAGTCATGATCGGGTAGAGGTCACGGTACAAGTCCCAATACTTGGACTTGTTGCCGAAAGAAAACAGTTTGCTGCCACTCAATGCACGTTCGAAGCCTTGCTCGAGTTCGTCCGGCTCAAAACGGTCGGCGAACTCAATGAATGCGCTGTTCATGGCATCCAGAAACGCGTTCTGATGATTCATCAGGTCTTGACAGGCTTCGCGTACCGCATCTTTCGCGCCCAGATAATCCCCCTCATCGCCTACGAGCAACTGCTTGATCAGATCGTCGGGACTTTCGGAGAATTTCAAGGGATTGTTGTGCCGCGGCAATACCGACGTCTGATCCAGACGGAATGTGTTTTTCAGGTTTGCGCGGCCGGCGAGAAGCGGAATCACGCCTTCGACGAATTCTCGCAGCACGTGTCCGGCATTGAGCATCAGGGCCGTACGATCCACCGACGGGTGAAGCTCTACGCGATTTATTCCCAGACCGTGCAGAAAGGCGGCAAAAACATCCTCGTTGCGACGAGAATGAGTTTTGTGTTTCTTACCGGCCTTCTTCTTCTGCACCGGTTTAGCGACGGGCGCTGCTTTCTCGGGCTCAGCCTGTGGAGGCGCCTTCGGCGAGGTCGACGTACTGAACAGGACGGACCTGAATTCATCGTCGCCCGTGAGTTCTTCCTCGTCGAGCATTTTCACGCCCGTGCGTGGCAGATCCTCGTCGACGAGCTGCTCGATATTGTCGGGCACCACGGACGGTTCCGGATCGAGTGGCATGGACAAACTCTCTCCGGAGTCGACGGCCACCGTAAACTCGAAGTCCCCCATGCGCATGCGATCGCCATTGAACAGGCGTCGTGGATTGCCTTTGCCAATCGGCTCGACTTCGTCGTTTATGTAGACGCCGTTGCTGCTGGTGTCGAGCAGGTAGTAGATGCCACCCTTGTAGTCGATGGTGGCATGCCGCCCGGATATGAAGCGATCCGGATCCGGTAATATCCAGTCGTTCTGTAATGAACGGCCTATGGTGCCGCCTTCTTCGCCGAATTCACGCTCGTCGTCGTCGCCAACGAGTTCGCGGTGATCGCTAACTATTTTGAGTTGGAGTGTCATTTCTGCCCTCTCGAATTGCGCTCAATTGTGCATTGAATCAACGAGATAGGCTGGTAACCAGTTCACATAATCGAATTCGTTTTCCGACCCTAAGGCCTTGATTTCCGGTAGACTGGCCTCACAAACCGAGTTTCGGGCCATTTCATCGCCGGTTATGAGCAAATCGCAACTTTTCAGGGTCGTCTTCATGAGCCAGGGACAGGTCTACGAGGTCTATGCCCGATCCGTCGGTCATGGCGAGCTGTTTGGCTTCGTCGAGGTCGAGGAACTGGTTTTCGGAGAGCGAACGACGATCGTGGTCGACCCGTCCGAGGAAAAGATCAAATCCGAGTTCGAGAATGTGCGACGGACTTACCTGCCCATGCATTCGATAATCCGTATCGATGAGGTTGATAAGCAGGGGCCGAGCAAGATCAGCAAACTCGAGGGGGGCAACGTGGCGCAGTTTCCGTTGCCCGGCTACACGCCGGGGGACACCAACAAGTAGGTGGTCGACATACGTTGACTGAGTTCTAGTATCATCCCGATTACCATGCTACTCAATCGCGAATAAGGCCCGACCCACCGACATGCTGGAACTTCCGGGACAGTCGGCTCTGTCCAATTTCCGCCTGGCCAAATTGACCCGTGCGCTGCAACGAGCAGACGCGGGCATCCAATCCGTCGAAGCACGATTCGTCTACCTGGTCGACACGTCCGAAGAACTCGGCAAGGCAGATCGGTCACGTCTCGATGCCTTGCTGTTATCCGGCGACAAGCCAGCCAGGCTCAGCAAAGGCGCAGAGAAGCTCTACGTTGTGCCGCGGCCCGGAACGATCTCGCCGTGGTCGAGCAAAGCGACAGACATTGCCA
>JABDKH010000340.1 GCA_013002345.1 Rhodothermales bacterium | reverse complement strand
TACTCCGTGACCTGATCGCCGGTGAGCGAATTCTTCGCCGTGATCGTCTTGATATTCCTGTCGGCATTGTACGCTGTTTCCACCGTGACGTTCTCATCAAGCGGGGATGGAAACGACGCCGAACCGGAACTGCTGGAGCCGGTCACGGGGTTTTGAATCTGTTTAACCTCGTCTCCCACGTCGTCAAACTCAAAGAGTGTCACCACGCCGGCCGGATTGGTGACCTGACTGAGATTTCCCGCCTCATCAAACGTCTGACCGGACACTAAAACAGAGTCGGAACGCGATGGCACGGTTGACGGACGCGACAGCGTCGAGCCGCCGTTGGTGCCGTAGTCCGCCGAAGCGATCGTGCGACCCAGCGCATCAGGCCACTGCGCCTGATACATCACGCGCGCCTTGGGAGTTTCTGATGGACTCTTCAGTTCGCCCGTCTGGCTCGCCGGCGCATCGTGGTAGCGCATCCGCGTGATGGTCTTGATGACGTTGGAAGCGTCATCGTAGGTCCACTCGACCTGCTCCATGATGGTGTCGCCCGTGACGATGGCCACCGCGGCATAGGTCGTCTCGTCGAGGTCATAGCCGCGATAGACCTTAGTCCGTCGCCCCAGACTATCGTAGACCGTCTTGGTGAACAGCGCCGAGCCGGCCGTCAGCTCCTTGATCACCCGACCTGCCGCATTGTACCACCGGTTGTCGTTCAGGCTGTTGCCGACCGTCCCCGTGGACGAATCGACCGCGTACCGGATCGTCTGGTACACACGCCCCCGGTCATCGAACTTCGTCTCGCTTTTGGCAATCAGATTCCCCGTGGAGGTGGTGTCAAAACGCTCGACCTTCGTCACGCGGTCCAGATTGTCATACGTGTCCTTTTGGAAGAAGTCGATTTCTCCGTCGATCTCCGTGCGCCGGTTGCGGAAATCATACTCGTAATTGGTGACCCGCGTCGTGGAACTGTCAACGTGTTGCGTTTGCTTTGTGAGCAGTCCATTTCCTCCGTCAACGTCGCCGTCATACTCGCTGCTCGTGACTACCACCATGTTGTTGCCGGTGGCGCCGCCACCGGATGGGTCGCTTGGCGTGGCTCCGGTGTCATCCGTGCCGATCCACATGGCCGTCACTAGGCTTCGCACATCGAGCACCTGGCGGGTGATCGTGCCGCCGGCCGTCTCGGTGCGGATCAATCGTTTGAGCACATCATAGCCATAGTCGGTCTGATCGTAGTTCGTTCCCGACGCGCCCTCACCGCTGGCGGGAATCGTGTGATACACGCGCTGCGAGGCGACCTGACAACAGTCGGTGTACTGAAACGTTGTCCAGCGTGTGTAACTGCTTTGTGCGAATGTGTCAGTCGGTGAGAGCTTCCCGGAGGTGGAGGCACGAGTGGCCTGGATCTGCTCCTGCACATTTCCCTGCTTGTCTTCGATGACAATCGAAACCGGGTTGATCAGCGTATAAGTGTAGGAGGGGCCGCTGCCGGTGGCGTAGCCGGAGGCTATCCGCGTGACGTTCTGTTGTTCGTCGTTGTCGTAGACGATCCAATTCGCGCGACGAATGGACGTGGCTGTGCCATCAATGTCGATGGTGTGCGTGGGCACAAGGAATTGGGTGATCCGGACCTGATCGTCTGACTCAAAATCGGTCACCAAGTTGAGACCGCCCCCAGAAGGCGTGACCCAGCCTGAGGGAGCGTCTGTCTCCACCGAGGTGTCGACATCTTCCACCATGCGCGTCATGGCGCGGGTGACTTCATCGTACTCCAGACGTGTGATGAACCCTCGCTCGTCCATCATCCAAGTTAAGTTGCCGAAGGAATCGAAGTACTCTCTCCTTGTGTCTGCCACCCCTGAGCCGTTTTGCGAGGTGGCGACCACTGGCAATGTCGTGGTCTTCTGTTGCACCTGACAGGTGCCGCTGTGAAAGGTGTAAGCGAATTTGGTGACAATCTTTTTGGTCTGGTCGGTATCAGACGGGTATTCGGTTACGTTCGATACGAAGTAGGCAGTGGGCATCGGTGCCCCGGCGGAGGAGCTTGATGAAGAAGACGAAGAAGAGGAGGACGACGAGCCGACGACAACCTGACACGACGTGTAGGCGTATTCACGAATCTTGGTCTCCGTGCCGTTTG
>JABDKH010000339.1 GCA_013002345.1 Rhodothermales bacterium | reverse complement strand
AATGTCGCGTCCCAGAGCGCTGGAATCCATCTTTTCGAGAGACAGAAGAAGTTCGCGCACCGGCCACACGGCGCGTCTGACCTGAATGAGCGATCGGCGGAGATCGTATATCCTGGACTGAGTACCCGCGGCCGGATTTGTCAGCAGCTCCTCCTCCAGCTGGTCGACCACGTCACCGATATCATCGATAACCGTGAAGTAGTGATCGACCACCGCGTCGATAATCGCGTAACCCAGGTATCCGGATCCTCGTCTTCGGATCCGCCCGCCTTTTCCGCGCAGTCTCTCCCGGAGCGGATCGAAGACGTCCCCAGACTCCTCCTGGAAGGTTATCACGTATCGCGGCCCGATAACGATGCTGAGTTGTTCGGACTTCAACCGATCGACATCGTGGTCAACCTGAAGCATGCGGAGCACCACGAAAATATGTTCACCGTCAGGGTCCGCTTTCGGACGCTGATGCGGACTCACGACATCCTCTTGCACGAGGTCGTGGAGCTCGAGATGCTCGCCGATACGTTTGACGATTTGCTCGTCGTGGACGCCGTCGACGTTGATCCACGTAACAGACTTGGAGTCTCCGAGCTGGAGCGCATGGTCGATTGACACTTCAGCTTCTTCCGTGAGTCGGTCGGCCGTGTAGTCGATGACGGAGATCGTCACGGGTCCGGATCGGTGACCGCTGTAGACCACGGTACCGGGGGAGGCACCGGTCTTCTTGTTTCGACGGGGCAGGAGGCGTGCCAAAGCTGATCAGTCCCCGGTCACGTTCCTGCCTTTCCAGTGGATGGTTCCGGCCCAGTGGCCGATTGCCGAGTCCAGTTGAAGAAACGTGGCCAAAATGAATGAAACGGGTGATACCAAAGATACCGCAATCGGTATCGAGGCCAATCTGTCTGTGACAACTTTAATGGCCCATGCAGAAATCAGGAAATAGACTGAGACGAACGGGCTCAGCCACGTGCTCGCTGCGAACACCAGCAGATACACGAGGAAAGGAAGCGGTCGTCCGCCCATGATCAGGTACGCGTTCTTGCGGAAACCCTGCCATGCGTCGGCGAAGCTGCCGTACATTCTGACCGAAACGTCGCCGGTGAGATTGACGAGCCGAGGGTACACGCCCGAGGTCTTGAGATAGCGTCCAATCTCCACATCTTCGAGTATCTCGTTCTTCACCTGCGCATGTGGCTCAAGGGCATGGTAGGTCGCGGCGCGGATCATCCACAGTTGCCCATTGAGCGCGGATAGCAGGGGCGACCGAAGTCTTCGAACGAGGAACCACGGGAGCGCCGCGAGGATGGTGAATGGCACCAGACTTACAAGGAGCCTGCCCTTGCCGGCCAGACCGAGGAGTCCGGTCAGCACGGTCGTGTCGGACTCGCTCTGGAAGATGCGGGCGATGCGGGAAAGGGAATCCCGATGAAGCAGTTGCGTATCGGCGTCCATGAACAGATAGATATCGCCTGAGGCCTGCCGGGATGCCTGATACAGCGCGGATACCTTGCCGACCCAACCGGGAGGCGGCCCGTCGCCGCGCAGATAGCTCACGCGGCTGTCCGTCAGCTCGGCCCCGACCACGTCGCTCGTGCTGTCCGTGGAGTCGTCATCGTAAATGATGAGCTGGAAGTTCGAATACGACTGGGTGAGGATGGAGGGTATGAGGGCAGTGAGGTTCTGCGCTTCGTTGCGAGCCGGAATCAGGATGCTGATGAGTGGCTGCTCGACGGCCTGGCCCGGTCGGGGACGCGAACGTGCCAGGTAGACCACGTTACCGAGAAGGATCGTCCACAGCAGTGCATGTACGGCGATCAGGAAGACCGTCATCAGGAGTTGTCAGGATGGAGGATTGGCCAGGAACTCGGCGTACATGGGTGGCGGGTTGCGACTCTCGATGGCCATGCGGGCGGCATCGGCATCCGGGTCCTTGAGTCGAGTGAGGGCGTACCATACCCACAGGTCCGCCTCTACCGTGGACACACCGCCTTCCGAGTCGCTGGCGGTTACCCGCTGGAGTTCTCGAAGCACCTCTAGTGCGCGCCGGCTGTCTCCTCCGAAAAATCCCGGCCTGAACAGCAGGGACTGGCCTTCGATGAGGAGTACGAACGGATCATCCGGGCCGCTCTCCTTCGCCCGCTCCATCAGGCGACCGGCTCGTCTTCCGCAGCGAATTTTATTAATGATGGAGCCGGTTGCCGCCTTGTAGCCCCAGAGGCCCGCAAGAATCGCGTTTTCACGGGCGGATGCCGACTCCGTTTCGGACGGCAGATCATCCAGCAGGGTGCGGTCCATCGTCAACGGATACAGCCTGTAGCGGCACAGCAGGTCTTCCGCCTGCGAGGCGGCCGTCTGGCAATGGGAGCGGAGTGCCGTGGCATTTCCGTGTGCGTAGTAATGCTCGACCGAATCCGCCCGGGTGGGAACGAGCGTCAGGACGAGGGCCAGAGTTGTCAGCATGGGTCGTAAAAGCGTCTCAGGAACGACAGATTCCATTTCTCATTCGGACCTCGCCGGCCTTCCAGCAAGGTCTCGGTCACGTTGGGGGTTGGTGACCGAAGTGTTTCGAGGGCCTCGCCCAGTCTCAGCATTTCGTTTCCTGTTGCGGTCGTATGGGGCGACCCGGCGGACAAAAGCGCTGTGGGAGTGCTTTCGCCCCACCATGTAACGTGGATGGCGAGGGGCAACCAGACGGCCGGTGGCATTATTCTGCCGAGGCGCTGAAATGTTCTCGGATCTTCAGCCGGCAATTCCTCCTCCGGCCTGGTGAGCACTCCTCCGGGGAAGTATGCAAGCATCGGGCCGGGCACCTCGGCCAGGGCAGCGGCTGTCTTTCTCATGGACAAAAACCTGCCACGGGTGTCGTCGGCCGGGAAGGGCATGGCGCCGGCCGCCGCGAAGAACGGATACCGGTCAAACTCCTCCATCCACACGATGTACGGCCTGCGGACGACATCCCGGGCCACAAGCCAGAGCAGATGGCCATCAAGGAAATGATGATGATTGGCATAGGCGATGATCGGCAGATCATGCCCCACGTCCGGGATGTCACCGACCCAGCACACGCGCCGGAAGGAGCGTCGCAACGAGCCCCGAATCGAGGCTCTGACGAATGGCGCCGAGATTCTCGCAATCATTCGGCCATCTCTCCCAGCAGGCGCGCCTTTCGTCGGTCATAGTCATCGGAAATCAGGCACCAGAACTTGCGGCGTCCGGGCACATAAGCGCGCATCGAAATGTTGTCGTATCTGTTGTGTCGCACCTCGTTCAGAATCTGTCGATAAAATCTCGTGGCAGCACGTATTCCTGAGCGCATTGCAGGCGGCAGGGATGCAATGCCCGCAAGACCCGATTCGAAGTACGCCTCCGCCATGGACATGAGGTGTTCCATCAGCTGTTGATAGGCATGCGAGGCAGCCGACGGAGACGATGGATCTACACCGTACTGTTCCGCAAGCGTGGTGGGGATATATGAGCGCGACAGGCCTTTGAGGTCTTCGCCCACGTCGCGGATGATGTTCGTGATCTGCATCCCGATTCCGAGGTCGCGAGCCTGCTTGTCGGCCTCGATCGTTCTTCCCTCACCGAGCAGAGGCAGCATCATGGCACCGATGCTTCCTCCTACCAGGTCCGAGTACTCGACGAGATCGCTGACGTCGTTCACTGGGCGTCCCTCGAGATCCCATCGTGCACCGGAAATCAACTCGCGCATCGGCGCTTCGGCCAGACCATACTCTTTATGAATTGCGGCAAGCCTCTTCCAGAGCATCTCAGCGGGTGGCTGCAGAAGAAGGGTAGAGTCCAGCGCGGTCTCCACCTCCTGTAGACGTAGTAGCGCCTCAGCCGGGCCGACCTCCAGAACGAGCCGATCGGCAATCTCATCCACGGTCCTGCAGAACATATAGAGCGTGGCAACCGGCATCCGGATCTTCCGAGGAAGGAAGTGGGCCGCCAGAGAGAACGTCCGGGAATGGTGCCTGAACCGATCCCATATCAGGCGGTTGTCCCGGGTGTTATCGCGAGGTCTCTGATTCATTCGCTACCCGATGTTGCGACGTCATCATGACTCTGCGACTGCGAGCGAACGATCAGCAATGCGAGTCCAGTTGAGACCGCTCCCGCCGCCGCCGCGCCATATAGACCGTAGAGGAGCGACAACATGAACGGGAATGCGCAATTGAGGAAAAAGAACAATGGCGCAACACGATGTCGGATCGTGATTCCTCTGATGACCCTTGAATAAGCGGCTATTATGACGGCCGACGTGACGAACCAGCCACCCCAGTTGGAGAGCGGCATCCCGTAGAAGAATCCGATTTCTTCGTATGTCCAGAACGGGAATGCGCGGCTCATTGCCGGGTCGAGCGACACATCCCAAAGCACCATGAACGTCGCACCGAGTAGGATGGCCAGGGCGGTACTGTTCGTGACGCGGCGGGCCAGCTCGTAGCACACGAGCCCCATCGCGTACCACGACAGCGGGATGAAATACGGGACATGACCCAGGATCTTCGGCCCAAGCCAGTCCGTGTACGAGTATCCCCCGAACGGAAACCCGGTCGTCGTGCCCAGCAGTTCGGCTCCGGCTCCGACGATCGAACCGATGAGAACCAAAACCACGGTGCGGCGCCGACCTAGCTGCCGGTAGTACATGAGTGCGACGATCACCGGCAGGAGCGCCATGTACGTCCATGTGGGCGCTTTGACCAGGGTCGGGAAGTACGGACCGAAGAACCGAAGAACTCCCGGGGCTATCTTGAGGATGATGATGCCGCCGAGACTGAACGCGATGGCGCCGGTGAACACCCACATCAGGATGCGAACGGCGCGCGAGGTGCCCGGTATCGACGCATTCATATTTGCAGATTGCACGTGAGTCATTCTGAAATTGGACTGATTGCGATACGTCCGCCCGAGTACTTTCCGCGGCCCGAGTTGTTTGCTCTGATGATGGCGGTCGACGTCTTCGTTCTTGCGGATACGTTCCAGTACAGCCGGCAGTCGTTCCAGAACCGGACGCGCGTTCGGACTCCCGACGGATGGCAGTGGCTATCGGTTCCGCTTGAGGGTGGACAGCACGGCCGGCCTATTGCGGAAGTCCGGGTCGCCGATGGGGGCGGGCGGTGGAAGTCCAGGCATTGGCGATCGCTGGAATACAACTATCGGTCATCTCCTTTCTTTGAATACTACGAAGATACGATTGCCCGGGTCGTTGGAGGTGGATCGCGGCGGCTCGGGGAAGTGACGGTCGCCAGCATGCTAGCTGTCAGAGATATTCTGGAGATCGAGACGCGTGTTGTGGTGGCGTCCGCGATGGATGAAGTGCCGGTCAGCCCTGCGGAGGTCGCACGTCATTTCCCGGGTGCGGCGATTGCCACCCTGCCCGACGCCGAGGATGCTGATTTGCAGGCCTCCCTCATACTGGATTATCAGGTGGCGCGCTATCCGCAGAACTTCGACCGATTCGAGTCGGGGATGTCGATTCTGGACTTGCTGTTCAACGTCGGGCCGGACGTGAGGCGGATGCTGGGCGGGGGACGGCTCAGAGAATCGGCGAGAGGGAAAACAAGAAAGGTCCGCACAGTCGATGACCATGCGGACCTTTGAGTCACAGAGCGAGTGTGCTACTTGAGCAGCACCAGGCTTCCGCTTACCGGACCTGCGGGTGTCTGCAGCCGGTAGAGGTACGTGCCGCTCGGGAGGTTGTCAGCGCTGAACGTTACGTCGTGGCTGCCGGCCTCGAATACACCGGACGCGAGCGTCTTGACGTGCCGACCTGCGACGTCGAACACGGCCAGGCTCACATTGCCGGACTCTCTAAG
>JABDKH010000338.1 GCA_013002345.1 Rhodothermales bacterium | reverse complement strand
GGCGCTTGACATTGCTGCGAAATAGTGTACCTTTTGCCGACGGTGGGGAAAAGTGGGGAATTATCCCAGGGTATCCCACCTGGGTGTCTGGTCAGTACATGGGTGACCCATGGCGGGGTTCAAGGGACAAGCAGAGTATTCCGTTGATAGCAAGGGACGCGTAGCCGTTCCTGCCAAGATGAGGAATGCCCTCAAGCCGGAGGCGAAGAACACCTTTACCCTCACCCGCGGATTCGAGAAGTGCATCTTCATGTATCCGCAGGATCACTGGGAGCAAATGGAATCCGATATCGGCACGCTGAACACCTATCGCAGCGAGACGCGCGACTTCATCCGCGGCATCCTCATGTGGGCGGAAGAAGTCACGCTGGATGGGCAGGGTAGGATCGGTGTACCGCGGACGCTTGCGGAATTCGCTGGAATTGGCGAGCGAGCGCTCATGATCGGTGCCCTGGACCATATTGAAATCTGGAATCCGGAGTCCTTCCAGCTATACCTGGAAGGACAGGAAATAGACTATGAGACGCTGGCTGAACGCGTGATGGGCCGGGAATGACCGGCGACGCGTCCGACGAGCGGCCTCCGCGTGAGGCAGGTGGCGGATATCGAGAATACGCCACACGCTATCACGCACCTGTTCTTTGCAATGCTGTCGTAGACAATCTTATCACGGATCACTCCGGTACCTACGTCGATGGAACGCTCGGCGGCGGTGGCCATACGGCCGCGCTGCTAGACGCCCTGAAGTCGGAAGGCCGGGTTGTCGGAATTGATCGTGACGAGCAGGCGTGCGCCGAGGCGAACGGCCGACTTCGGTCGGCGGTGCAGCAGGGCCGGCTGACCATCCTCCGGGGTGATTTTGCAGAGATGGAGTCGCTCCTCGCTGCACAAGGCATCAACTCTGTCGATGGAGTGCTTCTTGATCTCGGTGTTTCGAGCAGGCAGTTGGACGAGGCCGAACGCGGCTTTGCCTACATGCTCGACGGACCGTTGGACATGCGCATGGACACGCAGTCCGCCACGAGCGCTTTCGATCTGGTGAATACCTGGTCGGAATCCGATCTCAAGCAGATCCTGCGCGAATACGGTGAGGAACCCAGAGCATCACGCATCGCACGTGCCATCTGTGGCGCGCGACCGCTCGAAACTACGGGCCAATTGGCCACCATCGTACGATCGTGCGTGTCGCGTGTAGACGAGATAAAGACACTCTCCCGTGTCTTTCAAGCGCTCCGGCTCACCGTAAACGGTGAAATCGAAGCTCTTGAGAGCGTTCTCGAGTCGGCCACACGAATCGTGCGCACGGGCGGACGCATCGCTGTCATCAGCTACCACTCGCTGGAAGACCGACGGGTGAAGCGGTTTCTGAGGTTCGGGAATTTCGAGGGTGAATCGCGAAAAGATATTTACGGCAACCTGCTGACCACCTGGAGTCCCATCACAAGACGGCCGGTGCTACCCGACAAGGATGAGCTGGAGGCAAATCCGAGGGCACGCAGCGCCAGGCTGCGTATCGCGCAGCGAACCAGTGAGACGGCTAAGTCCGGGGAACAGCAGAACTAACAATCACAGCCCATGCGATCCGGGCGAAAGAACTTCTTACGGTGGGGACATGCCGGTCGCAACGAAGACATCACGTCAACACAAGTCTAAGTCGAAACGGAAGCCAACGACGATCATCGTGGGCGCGCGACCCAAAGCCGCGAAGAAGAGCCGAAAGTCGTCCTCCGGAGCGAAAAACAGTAAGGAAGCCACGCCGGTCCGCGCCCGCAAGCGAAAGAGCGGCAAGGACCACGGCGCCCTCCCGTCATGGCGACAGCTTGAGTCGAAGAAGAACCGTCGTCGCAAACAGGACAGTGACGCCTCACCGTTTCAGGCCGTATCCACCGCCCGCTTTGCCTTGCTGCTTGCCTCGGTAGCTGCTGCCTTCACGCTGTATGTCGGTCATATACACGCAACCCAGGATGTCCTGGCCCGAACAGAGCAGGCCAGAACGGAAAATCATGGGCTCCACATGAAATACAATCGTCTGAAAGGTGACTTCGATCGCATGACCGGACCGGCGGAGGTTCATCGACATGCGCAGGCACTCGGCTTCGTCGAAGACGCAGCGTTCGGCAAGACAATCGTAGTAAACCCATAGCCCTCCCGTCCTGAAGCCACGAGATCAAATACTGGCCCGAATGTACGTGGTGCTGACCCTGCTCAGCATCCTGCCTGTGCTTGTCACACTCCAGGTCGTCCGTATTCATCTGTACGACGGGGTCGAGCTGCGCAAACAGGGAGAGCACCAGGCAAATTCCGCGGTGGTACTTCCGGCCGTGCGCGGCTCCATCGTCGACGCCGAAGGCCGGACCCTTGCCGTAAATACGGCCCGCTACGATCTGGCCGTCGATCCGACCGTCCTCAACTTTGCCGACAAGCAGCACGCGTTTGTTTCGCGACTCGCAAGGCTGACCGGCTCCGCCGCCGGAGCGCTGCAGGGCAGAATCAATCGCAGGCAAAGCCCCAAGTACGTTCAGCTCGCGCGCGGTCTCAACGAACGGCAGAAGCTTGAGGTCGAAAGCTGGGACGTCCCGGGTGTCATCCTCGAGCCCGAGTTCGCCCGGCGCTACAACTACGGAAAGACGCTGGCCCATCTACTCGGCCACGTCAATGCAGATGGCGAAGGCATTGCAGGACTGGAACTCAGATACAACGACGTACTCCGTGGCTCGCCCGGGCGCCGCGCTGTCAAACGCGACAGACGGGGCATCATGAAATCCTCTGTGGGCGGATCTGTGATTGATCCGCAGGATGGCGAAACGCTTGTACTGACGATAGACCTCATCCGTCAAACCATTGTTGAAGAAGAACTAAAAGCAGGTCTCAAAGAGTCCGGCGCGAACTGGGGAACGGCAATAGCCATGAATCCCTACACTGGCGCCGTACTGGCGATGGCAAACTATCCCACCTACGACCCGAACGTTCCCGGGCGCTTCCCCACCGAAGCCCGTAGGAACCATGCCATCACCGACCGGATCGAGCCGGGCTCTACCTTTAAACTCGTCGCCGCCGT
>JABDKH010000337.1 GCA_013002345.1 Rhodothermales bacterium | reverse complement strand
CCCACCGCCCTACCCGATCGACGTGAGTGCGAGGGTTCAGGTCATCGAACCGGCCAACTAGCACCGGAGAACACCTACTCTGTACCGGGCTTCAAGATCAACCCCTCTTTCTTGACGCCGTTCATCTTGATGATGACCGGCTGATCGAAACGTATGTGCTTTGCGAAGCGTCCCTTTTCCATTGCGGGTTGCTCCCGCAGCCACTCCCAATCAACGACATCGCCTTTACGGTCTCCCCCGACGGTGAAATAGCCGACCTGAAACGACACCAGATTCTGGAAAAAGTGCGTGCCCTGTGACGGCGTCACCGCGTAATCGCGAAATCCAGCCTCGACGATCGCGCGTGCTCCTGAGATCTCGTCCCATGCGATCGGTATGCCAAGCCAGGGGTCGGTTGATCCCCAGCGACCCACACCTACGAGCAGATACTTCCTCCCTTCCCCGGTGATCTTCGCGTTCAGTCGTGCTACTTCGGCCGCCGCCTCCCTGCTTCGCGCACGATCGAATCGCAGGGAGTCAATCACCACCACGTCATGTATATCGTCAATCCGACCACTTCCCAGGACGCGCGTGCTCTGGCAGAGTACTGAGCCGGGAGTCGCGGCGGTAAGGTCAACGTCCTCAACCTCCCCGGCAAGAACAAGAGGTCGCATCTGCAGAAAGCCGAAATCGATGGGCTCGCCGTCAGCGACATCCACGTTGACGGCAAACTCGATCTCTACGGGATGAGCCATCCCTCGCTCTCCGATGAACATGAGTTCGCGGGTCAACTCGGCAAGCGGAAAGGAGTGATGTTTCAAAACCGGGGCGAACGTCACAACACGTACGCCACGTCTCGATACGCCATCGAACATGGCCTCATTATCTGGATCGAACGTCGAGGCGAGCATGTCCAGCGTGCCGTCCTTCTCCGCGACATCCAGATCGAGCTCCACTTCATGCATGTCGTCGCTCCCTCGCGAGGGTAGCGCCCACAGGGTCCGCTGAGATCCATCCAGCGCGTCATCAAGCGACGAGAACGGCATCGGGTGTCGCGGATACTTCGGGCAGAATCTGACGCAATTTCCGCCCTCAACGACCATCTTCCCCATGCCAAGTGCCACGGCGACAATACCGTCTTCAGGGCGCATCGGAGCAGTCGGATAGAAGTTGTACGATCTCGCGACCCCGGAGAAATTCGGGTAGTAGTTGTCGCCCCGGTGTGCGCCCACAATCTTCTGAACGATTACGGCCATCTTTTCCTCCTCAAGCCGATACGGAGTTTCGTTCAGGTACCGCTTCGCATGCGACGAGAACGCCGAGGCATAGACGAGCTTGATCGCATGAACGAGACGATCGAGCCTCTGCTCCGTGTCATTCTCCGTGTTCGCCAGCATGTACGTATTGTAGACACCCGTGAACGGTTGATACTGCGAATCCTCGAGCAGGCTTGACGAGCGGACCGCGAGTGGAAAACGAATGAGCCCAATAAAGTCTCGTAGATCCTCCAGTGGCTCCTCCGGGAAATGTCCTCCGAGAAACCGGCGCTCTATCTCGAGATCGTCTTCGCTGCTCATCGCGAAGTCACGAAGGTCGTTCGAATCCAGGAAATGATCGAAGACGTCGGTACCGACGACGACTGCCGGCGGAACGCTGGCGCGGATGCCCGGAAACTCGGAGCCGTCCCAGTACAGGTCCAGCATGTGACGAACGTATGCGAGACCGCGCGCCTTGCCACCAAGTGAGCCTCCGCCAATCCGCGAAAAGCTGTTTTCCGCGTCGAACGTCAGGGGATCGAAATCAGCAATCGTACCGCGGTGGCGATCCTTACGATACATGGAAATCGATGACACGAGATCCTTGCGCAGATCCTCAACATCATCATAGTCCGAAACCTTCCTGGGCCTGAGCCTGTGTGCCAGATCGAACTCCGTCCTCGACTTCAACCATTTTGAGAAATGATTCCGCTCGCCATGGAAGCCGATCGAGGATACGGGCACCGTTCGGATCAGGTCTTCCAGCGATTTCATGTCGTGGGCACGTCCGACTTCGTGACCGTCGGGCGTGCGAAAGATGAAATCGCCAAGACCAAAGTTGTCGACCATAAACTGACGTAGATCCGTCAGCAGTGTTGACGAGCCTTTCTGCAGGAAATCCGCCCCGACTTCACGAGCACGCTCTGAGTTCTCCGCCCGGCTGGACTGCAGGAGAACAGGGACGTCCTTCCAGTCGGCTTTGACGCGTGCAGCCAGTTCAAGGCCCGCGGTCTTGCTGAGGACTCCCTCCTTGGGAAATTCAACATCTGATATGATTCCGAGTACGTTCTCCGCGTGTCGCGTGAAGAACTGCCACGCCTCCTCGTAGCTGGCGCATAACAGGATCTTCGGCCGTGCCCGTGACCGGAGAATCTTGTGCGACAGGTTGAGTCCTTCTGAGATCAGGCGCTGTGAGTGCTTGACGATCTCGGTGTAGATCAGCGGCAGAAACGACGAGTAGTACCGAATGGAATCCTCGACGACGAGAACAACCTGAACGCCACCGAAGTCGCAATCGAAGTCGGCGTTCCATCGATCCTCAACGAACTTCACGATGGCGAGCAAAATCCGAATGTCACCCTGCCACAGAAAGATCCGCTCGATATCCGATACGTCGTGGTGGGCGAGGAATTCCTTGAGTTCACGATTGTCAAACGCGAGCAGGATGACGGGGACGTCGAGGCCCGCTTCCTTGACCTTCCTTGCCAGCGCCAGGGCGTCCATGTCGCCGACCTGAATCGTCGTGATGATCAGGTTGTAGCGGTCCTGCGACAGCGCAAGTTCAATGGCTCCCTCGCCGGTCGAGATGTGTGTGAGATCCGGCGGGTGATGAAGGTTGAGTTCGAGAAACTGACTGAGAATGAGCTCCTCGAGCTGACCGTCTTCGGACAGAATGAACGACTCGTATGAACTCGAAACCAGGAGGATATCCTGGACCCGATGGGCCATCAGGTCCTGAAAACCTCGTATGCTGCGAACCGGCTTCGTCATAGAGTGCGGATGGGGAATACCTGGAACGGACCTCTCGTCCTCACAAAATAGTGTGGACGGCAGGCTTCACCGCATCGCACGCTGAGTTTCTTGCTTTGGGCCGGCAAGCCCGCGGCCCTCCTATCCGCCGCGGGCTTCGTTCCAACGTTACACCACGCCCTGATCGATCATGGCGTCAGCCACTTTCAGGAAGCCCGCGATGTTGGCACCGTTCACATAGTTGCCAGGCGTCCCGAAGCGGTCCGCCGCCGTAACGCAGGACTCGTGGATACTCTTCATGATCATGTGGAGCCGTGTGTCAACCTCCTCCCGCGTCCATGAATAGCGCATACTGTTCTGTGCCATTTCCAGACCGGAGACCGCGACGCCACCTGCGTTAGCTGCCTTTCCTGGTCCGTACAGAATGCCGCTATCGACAAACTGATTGACGCCATCCGGCATCGTCGGCATGTTGGCTCCCTCCCCAACGACATAGACGCCGTTCTTCAGCAGGTTGCCTGCATCCTTGCCATTGATCTCGTTCTGGGTAGCGGACGGGAAGGCGCAGTGCGCCTTGTGGTTCCACATCGGATTATGATCGCCTTTGGCATCCGCAGCCGTGTAGACTGCGCTCGGATACTTGTCGACGTACTCCTTGACACGGCCGCGTCGGACGTTCTTCAGATCCATTACGTATGCAAGCTTGTCGCGATCGATACCCTCTTCGTCGTACACGTATCCGCTCGAATCCGAAAACGTGAGGACCTTGCCGCCGAGATCCAGGATCTTCTCAATCGTGTACTGCGCCACATTGCCGCTACCGGAGACGAGGCACTTCTTACCCTCAAGCGTCTCCCCACGGGTTTCTAACATCTCCGCAGCGAAATACACGGTGCCATAACCTGTCGCTTCCGGGCGAATCAATGATCCACCCCAGTTGAGACCCTTCCCGGTCAGGACACCGGTAAACTCATTGGCGAGCTTCTTGTACATGCCGAAGAGGAATCCGACCTCACGTCCGCCGACGCCAATGTCACCCGCAGGCACATCCGTGTTCGGCCCTATGTGACGGAACAGCTCGCTCATGAAGGCCTGGCAGAATCGCATCACCTCCATGTCGGACTTGCCCTTGGGATCGAAGTCCGAGCCACCCTTACCGCCGCCCATGGGCAGCGTCGTCAGTGCGTTCTTGAACACCTGCTCGAACGCGAGAAACTTCAGAATGCCGAGGTTCACCGACGGATGGAAGCGAAGGCCTCCCTTGTAGGGACCGATCGCGCTGTTCATCTCGATCCTGAATCCCTTGTTGATCTGAATCTGTCCTTGATCGTCGACCCACGGAACCCGGAAAAGAATAACGCGCTCTGGCTCGATGATCCGGTCGAGCACTTTGGACGAGCGGTACTCCGGGTGCCGATCCAATACGAGGTCAAGCGATTCCGCCACCTCGTGAACCGCCTGGTGGAACTCCGGCTCTGCGGGGTTCTTCGCTTTGACACTGACCATCAGGTCCGTTACATAATTACTCATGAAGCTGTTCTCCCTGGAGGAATTTCATTCTATAGGAAAGTGGTTGGCAAGTACGACTGCGCGCGCAAAATCTAACATCTCGGCCCCCACGAAGCGTAGGGGGAATCCTCACCTCGACTGCAGGGTAAGTCACTCGGCAGGTTGGGCGACCTCTGCCGTCAACGGCCGAGTCGACCTGGTGGGTTTTCGACCAGCCGAGTTCATCAACAACAAGAACCGAGTGCGCGCACGTGCGATCGCAGATCAATCTTACTGGACCGACGGGCGATTCGCCACCTGGGAAACTTCAAACTTGGTGGTTTTTGGATGAATCAGACAAGATGCCGGCTTTCGGCAAGGCTTGCGACACCGGATACAAGCCGGTCGACCTCGTCCGTCGTGGTGTAGCAGGCGCAGCCGGCACGGACCAATCCATCCTGTTCGTATCCGAGTCGACGGACCACAGTCTGCGCATAAAAGTCGCCATGTGTGACGAATACCCCCTGTTTCCCAAGCATCCGACTGACCTTCTCCGAGGTATGGCCCTCGAGCGCGAAGGCCACGGTGGGCGTTCGTCGTTCTCCGGGCTTCGGGCCAAACAGGGTGACGCCCGGTATCGCATCCAGCCGGCTCCACAGCCGCGCGAGGAGGACCTCGCCGCGCTCGTGGAGTGACGCATAGGTTTGCTGCAGCTTATCGCGAAGACCTGATCCCGGAGACAACGAACCCAGCCACTCAATCGCTGCCGCAGTTCCAACAATCCCTTCGTGGTTGAGCGTCCCCGTCTCCGCCCGTTCCGGCGACTGCGACGGGGCGGGCTCCAGCCGCGGAAAATCAGTGGCGTCGATGACGTCGCGCTTTCCTGCGAGGACGCCCACATGTGGTCCGTAGAACTTGTAGGCAGAACAGGCGAAGAAATCGCATCCCAGGGCCGTGAAGTCGGGTAGCGCATGAGGTGTGGAATGCACACCGTCTACAAAAGTCAGCGCCCCGACGCTCTTCGCCATTCGCACGACCCGCTCCACGTCACTGACGGTTCCAAGGGCGTTGGACGCAGCGCCCACCGCGACAAGTCTTGTCCGCGAACCGATCACTTGCTCGAGATGATCCATGTCGATCCGGCCCGACTCGGGAATCATGTGCACCATGCGGATGACGACACCACGCTCAACCTCCAGCGCCCGCCACGGATCGATATTGGCGTGATGGTCCAACTCCGTGACAACCACCTCATCGCCGGCATTCCAGCGCCGACCCAGTGCTCTCGAGAGATGAAACGTGAGGGTCGTCATGTTGGCACCAAACGCGATCTCGTCCGGCCCGGCATTCAGCAGAGCAGCGACCGTGCTCCGCGCCGCGTCCAGCGCCGCATCCGTCTCTGCACTCGTGGGATAGGCCCAGTGCGTGTTGGCGTTGTGATGAATGAGATAATCGCCCATCGCATCGACGACCGGCTTCACGACCTGTGTCCCACCGGGACCGTCGAAGTATGCAACAGGCTGCCCGGCCATGTTGCGCTCGAGTGCGGGGAAGTTTGACCTGATGTCCTCGACCGAAGCCGTCATGACATGAGCCGTTTGTGTTCGTCTTTAGCTTCGCGGGGCGCCCGGCTTGGCTTGATAGATGAAATCGTAGTAGTCCCTCATCTTCAGGTCACCCGCCGCGTCCTCGTCGACAATCACCTTCGTATCGGCATGCATCTGCAGGGCACTTGCCGTCACCATCGACGTCACAGGCCCCTCTACCATCGCGGCAATTGCACCGGCCTTGCCTTCCCCGCTGCCGAGCAGAATGATCTTTCGAGCATCGAGTATCGTTCCGACGCCCATCGTGATGGCGTAGACCGGGACGTCCGCGCGACGCTCAAAGAAGCGAGCGTTGTCGTCGATCGTCGACTTCGCGAGCGTCTTGAGCCTGGTGCGCGAGCTCATCGAACTTGTCGGCTCGTTGAAGGCGATGTGGCCATCACTTCCGATACCGAGTATCTGAAGATCAATACCGCCGCACTCAAAAATCCGTTGCTCGTACCACTCGCAAAAAGACGGATAGTTGTCGGTAGTGCCCGACGGAATGTTGATGTTCTGCGGCGGAATATTGACGTGTGAGAAGAAATTCTCACGCATAAAATAGTGATAGCTCTGCGGGTGGCTCACCGGCAGGCCAACGTACTCGTCGAGATTGAATGTGGTGACACGAGAGAAGTCTACCTCGCCGGCTTCGTACAATCTCACCAGCTCCTGATACAGGCCTAGCGGAGTTGAGCCAGTTGCCATGCCGAGCACGGCGTTGGGTTTCGAGTTCAACACCTCGACCACGATTCGCGCGGCGACGCGACTTAACTGTTGATAGTCTTTCTGGATGATGACTTCCATGACTTGACGCCCTTCCGATCTTGTTTTGAACAGGCTACTTCCCAAGTTACCTCCTGGGGCAACGATTCGATAGTACGTCGCCTCCCCGGGATGAAATGGTGATTGTTCGCTGCAAAACGCATCGAAAGCCGGGAGCCACATATACGGGCCGTACGGGACTCGCCAGTGCGCTTTCGGGGTTTGATGAACAGAACTGCGACGTTACATTCGTTCATTATCTCCGGTTCTTGCCCGGACATTTCGTCGCCATACGGTATTCGTACAGACGGTTTCGAACATGATAATCGCTCCGGCAGAATCCACCATCTTAGGCATGGCCGGACCGCTCGTGCACGGCGCTCTGCTGATTTTCGCGTTGCTTGCTTTCGCATTCATCCTCTGGCGTCGATCCATCCCGCTCCGACTCGCCGCCCCGGATCCTCGACTGGACCAGATCGGGCGCCGACTTGTCAAGATGCTCATCTTTGGATTCGGCCAGGCGCGACAGCCGAGATACAAGGTTGCGGGAATCCTGCACATACTAATCTTTGCCGGATTTCTGATTCTGTCGATCCGATCGCTGACGCTGCTCGGACAGGGTCTCGCATCAGGCTTTACGCTTCCAGGACTTCGCGGCGTCTCCGGCGATTTCTATTCGACGTTGAAGGACTACACCGCACTCGTCGTGCTGCTAGCTTGCATCGTCGCAGGCTTCCGGCGACTTCTGTTTCGTCCGGATCGCTATCACGATCGGCACGCAGTACGGTCACACGGACGCGAAGCCTACCTGATCCTGGGCCTCATCTCCGTGCTTATGGTGGCGGATGCGTTTCACGAAGGCTCGGCGATGGCCCCCGTAGCTGCAGTGACGTTCGCACATCCGATGGCGTCGACCGCAGCATCTGCACTTACCGGCATGGAGTCTAGCCTGTTGTCGTCGGTGCACCTCTGGAGCTTCTGGATCCACAATATGGTGCTGCTATTTTTTCTGTGCTACCTCCCGGTCTCCAAGCATTTCCATGTCATTACGGCGCTGCCGAATGTCTTCCTTCTGAATCTCAAGACGCCCGGCGCCATCAAGCCACCGCGCCACGATACCGACGATCTCGACCAGCTCGATCAACTTGGCGTCGGTCAGTTCGAAGACTTCACGTGGAAACACGTCCTCGATTTCTACAGCTGCACTGACTGCGGTCGTTGTTCCGATCATTGTCCTGCGTATGCCACCGGTACACCGCTTTCACCGCGGATGATCAGCATCAAGAGCCGCGACCTCTCCTACGAGAAATACCCGATACTCGGCACACCGCCGGCAAACGGTCAGTCACTGGTCGGCGATCTCATCACCGACGGTGAACTATGGGCGTGCACGACGTGCGGGGCCTGCGAGGAAGCCTGCCCGGTATTTATCGAATACGTCGACAAGATCGTTGACATGCGCCGCTTCCTTGTTGAAGAGGGTCGGGTACCCGCATCACTCCAGAAACCGCTCGAGGATCTTGAGAAACGTGGGAATCCGTACGGAAAGATGGCGCGACAGCGGGACGCGTGGACGCGCACCGATGGTGATACCGAGCCCGTGGTCCGTACGCTCGAAAAGGGTGGCGAGACGAAATCGCTGTTCTTCACGGACAGTTGCGCAGCGTACGATCCGCGGATCCAGCAGGTCACGCACACGATGGGCAAGCTCCTGAGAAATGCCGATGAGGACTGCGCCACGCTCGGAAAAGACGAGGTCGATTCCGGTCACGAGGTTCGCAGGTTCGGAGAAGAAGGACTCTTCGAGTCTCTCCGGGATCAAAACCTTGAGGCAATGGAGGAGCGTACGTATGACCGGGTCATCACGACCGATCCTCATGCGTTCAATGCACTTCGAAACGACGGATACAATCTCGACCAGCCGGTCCTTCATCACTCGCAGGTGTTGGCCGAGTTGATCGAGGACGGCAAGCTGAATTTTGCCAGCACGGCCGATGATCGGACCTACACGTTTCACGACCCCTGTTATCTGGGCAGGCACAACGGGGAATACGACGCCCCTCGCAGAGTCCTCGATGCGCTTCCAGGCCTGAAGACCGTTGAAATGGAGAGGTCGCGCAATCGGAGCTTCTGCTGCGGTGGTGGCTCCCTGTATCTCTTCCACGAGGGCGAAGCGGAATCCAGGATGGGTGAGAAGCGACTCGATATGGCTGAAGCGGCCGGCGCCGACGTGGTGGTGACGGCGTGCCCGTTTTGCACGATCAACCTTGAGGATGCCGTCAAAACGACCGGCCGGGAAGGGCAAATGGAGATCGTGGATCTTGCAGAACTTGTGGCGCGGTTTGTCGACGAAGAGTAGCACGCATTAACGGTTTCTGCACAGACTCGATTCGTACATTTTGGCGAGTCTGGAATTGTGGAGGAACCATGGAAATATTCGTTTGCGTCAAGCGTGTGCCCGACGTCTCCGATGTCGATGTCGCGATAGCTGCGGGTGGCCGATCCATTGTCGCGGACGATCTGTCCTTCGGCATGAATGAGTGGGACAACTTCGCCGTGGAGGAGGCGATTCGGTTGCGCGAGCAGCATGGCGGATCCGTCACGGCCATTAGCATCGGCACGGAAGATTCGGAAGAGGAGTTGCGACGAGCGCTCGCCATGGGAGCGGACCACGCCGTCCTCGTTTCGGACCCTGCCTTCTCGGACCTTGACGCTCACGCGGCGGCCCGAATACTGCATGCGGTGCTCGCATCAAAGCCGTTCGACCTCGTGCTGACAGGAGCAGTGGCGAGCGATACCGGGGCCGGGCAGGTCGGCGGCATGCTGGCGGCCATGCTGGATGTTCCGCAAGTGTCGCTTGCGACCGGGATCAGCATCGAGGGAAAGTCGGTAACGGTGCAGCACGAAGTCGAAGGCGGGTTGGAACGAGTGGTCGAGGTAAGCCTTCCGGCCGTGGTCAGCGTTCAGACCGGTCTCAATGAACCTCGATATGTGTCGATCCGCGGTATCCGCAAGGTTTCCGGAGCAGTAATCCCAACTATGGACGCGGCTCAACTGGGACTTTCGCCGACAATCGCCGGCCCGGATACCACCAGGGTAAAAGTGTTGGACATGGCCGTTCCACCATCGGGGAAAAGTGCAGAGATTCTCGAGGGCAGCACTGAGGAGGTGGTCGATACATTGATTAATCGTCTGCAAGAACAAGGAGGTCTTTGAGCGATGCAGAAAATCCTTGTCATTGTTGCACTCGAAAACGAATTAGTCCCCGACTCCACCTGGGAGCTCGCGACCGCTGCACGCCATCTGGCGGGCGATGATGGGTCGGTTGCCGCGTTGATTTCGGGCCGGAGTCTTTCCCCGCATGCTACTGAGCTGGCGAGACGGTTCGATCAGGTCTTTGTCATGGATCACGAGGATCTCGCGGTTCCCGACGGCGACCTGTACGCTGACCTGACTGCTCCGATCGTCCAGCGCGAGACCCCGGATCTGATCCTGATGGCGCATACGAATTTTGCGATGGACATGGTGCCGCGTCTTGCAACCGCCCTTGACCGGCCTCTGCTGACCGACTGCCTTGCACTGGAGATCGCAGGGAACGATCTCACAGCGACACGCACCATGTACGCGGGCAAGGTGCACGCCCGACTGCAGGCATCGCTCGCACATGGTGGCTGCATCGCGACGGTGCGTCCGGGTTCGTACGAACCGGCCGACTCCACCGATGCGAAAGGCGAGATCGTTCAGGAGACTTTCCCGGCCGACTTGAGCGCCCGCCGACGGTTCGTTCGCACCGTAAAGCCGGAGGCAGAGGACGTCGACATCAGCCAGGCCGGAGTGCTGGTTGCCGTCGGCCGCGGCATCGACGATGGCGACAACATGGAGATCATCCATGAGCTGGCGAATGCGCTGGGCGCCGAGGTGGCGTGTTCGAGGCCGGTCGTCGACAAAGGTTGGTTGCCCAAAACGAGACAGGTCGGCACGTCGGGCGTGACGGTGCGGCCGCAGGTCTACATGACGATCGGCATCAGCGGATCGTTTCAACACATGGGAGGCGTGAAGGGAGGGCCTTTTGTTGTGGCCATCAACTCGGATCCACGTGCTCCCATCTTCAGCGAGGCGGACGTAGGTATCGTAGGAGATCTCTTCGACATCGTGCCCGTCCTGACGGAAAAGATTAAGGCGGTCAGTGGCTGAATCATCACAAGCCGGAGGAACAAGCTGTGGACTTTGAGCTGACGAAGGATCAGAAAGACATTCAGAAGGCGGCGCGGGAATTTGCGAAAGGGGAGTTCGACAAGGAACTCGCACTCGAGCTCGATCAAAAACACGAGTATCCGCACAAAATATGGAAGAAGGCCGCTGCGGAGGGATTTGTCGGGCTGCACTTCCCCGCTGAGTTCGGCGGGTCTGACTTCGGTTGTACAGAGAATGTGCTGGTCGTAGAGGAGTTCTGTCGCCAGGATTCGTCGATCGGGGCGGCATTGATGCTGGCCGACTTCGCCTCAGAGTGCATCCTTCGGTTCGGCACGAATGACCAGAAGAAGGAGTATCTGACTCCCGTTGCCGAGGGTGAAACGATTTCCGGCGGAGCCATCACTGAGCCGGATCATGGAAGCGATATTACGTCCATGAACACCGTTGCCGTTCGTGATGGAAACGACTGGGTGATCAACGGGACGAAGACGTTCATCACCAATGCAGGGATCGCCGGATACTATGTCGTCATCTGTCAAACGGATACGGAAGCGGCGCACCGCGGACAATCGATGATTATCGTGCCGGGCGATGCGGACGGGCTCGATATCGCCGATGTCGGGCACAAGATGGGCATCCGTATGATTCCGACGGGCGAGCTTTCCTTCAAGAACGTGCGGGTACCGGCGGACAATCTTGTCGGGAAGCAAGACAAGGGGTTCTACCAGATACTTGAGTTCTTTGACGAGAGTCGCGTCGAAACGGCAGCACAGGGCGTCGGCACGGCGCAGGGTGCATTCGACCGAGCCCTCGCCTATGTGAAGGGACGCGAGCAGTTCGGCAAGAAGATCGCTCAGTTCCAGGCGACGCAGCACAAGCTGGCGGACATGGCGACGAAGATCGAGTTGGCCAGGCTTATCACGTACAAGGCGGCATGGAATTTCGACCAGGGCAGGATTAACCCTGAGTTGACGTCCATGGCGAAGTGGTACGCGGCACGTACTGCGGTCGAGGTCGCCGACGAGGCAATCCAGCTGCTTGGCGGCTACGGGTATGTAGCCGAGTTCGAGGTGGAACGGTTCTATCGCGATGCGAAGATCACGGAGATCTACGAGGGCACTCGCGAAATTCAGAAGAACACGATCGCCAGTTCCATCATCGGGAAGTTGTAGAGACAGAGGCGCAATCCCGCAGCTCGCCACTTTCCTTCCGATCCGTGGCAGCGCGGTCCTGCATCACAGCGCGCGTGGATGGGGCCCTTGATGTCGGCACTGCCCGCCGCAGTCGTTAGTAGGGTTGAATCGATCTACCGCCGGTGACCGACTCCGGGAAGACTTATCCGGCATGAGTTGACCAGCGACAATAGCCACACGGGCTGTTTGCGACGAGGCTTCTCAACGAGATGGAATTCGGTCAGAGCATGTCGTGTGGAAATCGGGTGATTCGTCAACCGGCTGGCAGGCGGCCGTAGCGATCGTCGTCGATTTCCGGATTTCTTCGTCAGGTGGAATCCTTCTGATTCAGACCTTGTGTGCGTGCAACAACTGAGCGGCCGCGATACGACAGGCCGACTTTACGACGCGATAAACAGGCTCACGCACCATGAACGACTTCCTCAAAGCTCTTGGAATCCATGACGTCAATCCGGGAGGATTCGACGGCACGTGGCTCGGATCAGGCCCGGAGCAACACGTCATCACGCCGATCGACGGGTCCCGTATTGCCACTGTCCAGCAGGTAACCGAGGACGAATACGACCGGATTGTGGCCAACGCCCAGTCCGCGTTTCTGGAGTGGCGAAAGGTACCGGCTCCGAGACGAGGAGAGATTGTAAGGCAGCTTGGTAATAAGCTGCGCGAGAACAAGGAGGCGCTAGGAGCTCTTGTAACACTTGAAATGGGAAAGATCGCTGCGGAGGGTGTCGGAGAAGTTCAGGAGATGATCGATATCTGCGACTTCGCGACCGGCCTATCACGCCAGTTGTATGGCAATACGATGACGTCCGAACGTCCCGACCATCGCATGTTCGAGCAGTGGCATCCGCTGGGCGTCGTGGCAGTCATCAGTGCGTTCAACTTCCCTGTCGCCGTATGGAGCTGGAACACGGCTCTGGCGGCCGTCTGCGGAGACAGCACGGTCTGGAAACCGGCAAGCAAGACACCACTCACCGCCATCGCATGCACTAAGATCGCCCAGCAGGTTTGCATCGAGAACGATGTGAATCCAGCCATCTTCTCTCTGGTTGTGGGCAAGGGATCGACGATCGGCGACAAGCTGCTGCATGATCGGCGAATCCCCCTCGTCTCGGCAACGGGCTCGTGCAAGATGGGATATCGCGTCGGCGAAGTCGTTGGCCGCCGACTGGGGCGCACCATTCTCGAGCTTGGGGGCAACAATGCCATCGTGGTGACGCCGCACGCGAACATGGATCTCGTCCTCCCGGCTGTCCTGTTCGGAGCCGTCGGAACGGCGGGCCAGCGCTGTACATCTACGCGCCGCATCATCATTCATGAATCGGTCAAGGACGAGTTCGTTACACGTCTGGTCCGGGCCTACAAGGACATCAAGATTGGCGATCCGCGCGACCCCGATACCTTGATGGGGCCGCTAGTGACGCACGCGGCTGTTACCGATCTGCAGAATGCCGTGTCGCGTGTGAAGGAAGAAGGCGGTGAAGTGCTCTACGGCGGAGACGCGCTGGACGGACCGGACTATCCCGGTGGGCACTACGTGCGTCCATGCATCGCCACGGCGAGGAATGAGTTCGACATCGTCCAGGAGGAGACGTTCGCCCCGATCCTCTACATCATCGGCTATGGTTCCGCCGATGCGTCACCGCAGCAGGCCGTGGCCGAAATCGAGGAGGCCATCGCCCTGCATAACGGCGTGCCGCAAGGCCTCTCGTCGGCGATCTTCACCGAACACGTCAGGGAGGCGGAGATCTTCCTCTCGCACCGTGGAAGCGACTGCGGAATCGCCAACGTCAACATCGGTACGAGCGGAGCAGAAATCGGCGGCGCGTTCGGCGGAGAGAAAGAGACGGGCGGTGGCCGGGAATCGGGATCCGACTCGTGGAAAGTCTACATGCGCCGACAGACGAACACCGTCAACTGGAGCACTGAGCTGCCGCTGGCGCAGGGTATCAAGTTCGGTTGATCGCGAGCGAATATCGGCCCAGAGCTGATAGTCGATTTGCGATCACTGACCCGGGGGCTTCGCCTTCTCCGTAGCGGCACGCGTCATCTCGTCCGTCGTGGCCTGCATGCTCTTCGTGTCCTGCATCTGCCGCTGCGCCGGACGCGTGTCTGCCTGTGTGTTGGGCTGTGGCCCGGTGATATCCGGCCGGAGAAGTTCGGGCCGACGAACCGCAAGCGGCGTCCACTCCCCGGAGGCTCCAATCACCCACACCTCACCTGTGATTCGATGCACCCTGGTTGCCGCCGGACCGGCCTGGTCGGCAAACGGCCCCTCGCCACCCTTGTACTCCTTGTATTGCGTGGGCCAGATGAAGTACGCCACCAGTCCGGCAACGACGATGAACAGGAGAAACTTCTTCATATCGGCCCACGAATTAGCGAAAGTGTCGATTAAATCGTCGGATTTCACCGAGAAAATACTTCGCGGATATCCGACAGGCTAATACCGCCAACTGGTCAGGTCGGCGCCTGAAGGCGCGCTCTCCTCGATACGCTCGAGAATCCGAGGTACATACATCGTGTTGTAGCGCAATCGGGAAATGTGATTCGGATTCCCCTGGTCGCCATTCCAGCAATGCTCTGCCCGGTCTCCGTAGTCCACCACCCCGTCGTAATAGGGCTCTGATGTCGTTTCGAGAAAGTCCTCCATCACATACACAGCGTTGTTGAGATAATAGTTGTCCATGTCTCCAACATAGATATGCATCTTCCCCTTCAGTTTGGGACCCAGCACCTTCCAGTCTCTCTCCAGGATGTGACGAAGATCGTAATGCTCTCGCCAGTACGCCGCCACTTCGTGATCGATATTACCGGTGTACTTGTCCCAGATAGGCTTCGGATATCCGTTGGAGCCCATCGGGCTGTAGACCGCCTGCCAGATATCGAATTGATCTCCCGACCTTGAGTTTGTGCCGATCACGAGCTCATAGTGATTGAAATCCTGCATGGTTGCGGAAATGTGTCCAAGCCAGTTCCGGTGTCCCGGTCGCGCAACGCGGACAAATCCACCATCATCCCAATACGCATTCTTGTCGCGATAGATGTCGACGCTGACGTAGTGTCTGAAATCGATCGGATCAGGGCACGCAGCGAAGCATCCGTTGTAGTCGTCGGGGTAGAACACCTGGGCTGCCAGCGCCTCCCATCCACCCGTGGACCCGCCGTACAGGAACCGGGACCATCCCTCCCCGATACCCCGGAATTCCTTTTCGATAAACGGGACCAGCTCGTGCGTAATGGCGTCGCCGTACGGACCGAGGTTCGCAGAGTTCACGGCGTAAGAGTCGTCGTAGTATGGATTCTGGTGTTGGATCTCGATGATGATCATACGCGGGAAGTCCGGACCGGTCCACCTTTTGTAGAAGTCATACGCCTCCTGCTGCATGATGCGATTGTAACCTTCCACACCGAAACGCTCGCTGTAGTCGGGCTCAAGATCAGGATCAGGCGGTTCCGTCCGGAATCCTCCGAAGTCATCCGGAAAATGTCCATGGAAGATGACGAGCGGATAACGGGCCTCGGGGTGCTCGTCGAAGCCTTCCGGCAGAAGTACGTGCGCGCCCAGGTGCATGGGACGTCCCCAGAACTCCGTGAGCAAGTCGCTCTGCATCCGGATGTGCTTGACGTATTTCGTATCGGCTGGCGGCTCAATCGGTGGAATTGCCTGATCGAGAACGATAGAGATCGGCTTGTCGTGCTCCGGATCGATTGTAATCCAACGGGGCGTGCTGAGCAGATTGCCCGGTGCCCGATTCCAGTGCTGACCCTCTCCCCTGTCCATCGGCAGCTTTACCGTGTGGCCCGTTGACAGGTTGAAGGTTTCGTACTTGTGCAACACCGCCTGTACGTAGTAGTCACCGGCGGGCAGGTCGGCAAGACTCTCGAAGGGATAGCCGAATACTGTTGCGTCAATGGTTGCAGGCTCGCCAGGTTGAAGCCCGTCCACGTCGATCGCGTAAACCGGCACACCCTTGACCCCCCATCGGGCCTGGAATCGTGGCTCTCGGGCGTCGTCGTTGCCAAGAATGAGAATCACGCGGCCATCCACTGCGGCCGAATGGACCGATCGATCGATCGACACGTCGAATCGCAACGAAGATGCCGGATCCTGTGTATTGGGAGAAGCGAGCGAGACCACAGCGGTCAGTACGGTGATAAGGAGTGTGCTCATGTGCATGCACCTCGATGCTGGATGATGAAGACCGGCCAACGTCTCTAGCGGCCGGTCCCAAAAAGCATGGCGTTCGTCATAAGTTTTCCAGTCCCACGCCAGAATCCGCGAAACAGCGGGTCCGACGCGAACACGACGACGTGTCCTCGGCCGTGCGTCTCCACGGCCGCCCATACGGTCCCTTTGAGGAGTCTCTCGGTATTGTCGGGCCAGGCAAAACCGCTGAGTAGAAGGCTGGGCTCAACAAAAGCGACAGGATTAGCGCCGGTCCTGGACGGCTGCAGCATGGTCGATCCCGACATCATCACGGCCAGCGACGACCGGGCATAGCCCAGAGTCAGCCAGTGTCCGCTGTCAAGCGTGGCTTTGAATATCGACCCGGGGATGTAAGCTGGTTTGTCGGTATCGGCGGACGGCGACGGTAGCGGCGGAACGAGTGTCGGGCTCTGCTCGAGCGAATCGCGTTTGCTGTCGTCGTCGGACGCTGTACCCTTCGACCTGACAGATCCCAATCCGACTGCATCCCTTGAAAACAACAGTGCGGATCCGCCCCACGCTATGACGACACCGCCGTCTTTCACCCACGCCTTCAGACGTTCGATACCCCGCTTGCCGAGAGCGGTCTCGATACGGGCGGCGGATCCGTCGGGGATGATCAACACATTATAGTCCGACATTGTGTTCATCGACCCGATGCGAGACAGAGAAACCGGCACAAAAGGCTGGCCCAGTTCTGATTCAAGGAAGTGCCACAGCGCGCCGTAGCTCGTATTGCTGATTTCGCTACCCGCAGCGACGAGGATACGAGGCGTCTTGATGTGGCGGACGGCCCCTGATCCGACACCGACCTGACCGGAGTCGGCAAACGCAGACGCCACCGCAGCAACCGGCACATCAAGTGAATCGGCCAGTGTGGAAATGCGGTTGTGCAGCGTCGCGGGATTCCGCTGGGTGCGCACCACGAATGCTCCGCGCGCGTACCGCTGGCCATCGGCTCGAAGATCCTCGTCTGCCGCGTTGACCGTAAAGCCTTCGCGCATAAGGGCCAGAGCGAGCACCGTCGCCGACTGTCGGTCACTGCCGAAGACATAGGCCGACTGAGCCCGCTGCACGCGTGGAGTCACGCCGGTGACCGGCGCGACATTCGACCGATTCAGTGACGGGCCTACAATCGGACTTAGATCGTCCGTCCAGTAGGCGTCCAGGCCCAGCGTGTACGGCAGCGACCACCCCGTCACATCGTAGAAGTCGTAACCGCGGCGGGAACCGCTGCCGCGGCGCACGTTTTCGCGAAACCTGTCAATCTGCCGCTTCGCAAAATCAGCCGGCAGCGCTGGCGTTGGCTCAAGCAGAGCGCGAGCCATCCGCGCCTGCGGCTGCGTCAGATCGACGACGTACGCACCGGCCTTGAACACACGTTCGACCTTCTGTTGTCTTCCGCCCATGAAGTCCACAACCCGGGCAGAGTATGGCGAGTCGATTCGGGTCACCTCGATGTCGTGTGAACGGAGTATGTCGACGAGACGAGCTGCGTTCGTGGCATCGCGATCCGGCTCTACGATGAATCGTCGCATCGGCGAACCGCGAGCTTCTTCGATAGCCGTCCGATGGAAATTGTAGTAGCCGGTGAGTCGTGCCTTCCGGTGACTTGCAGCTGCTTCGAGTGTCGCCATTGACGCGACATAGTGGTGCGCAATTCCATCTGCGAACGTAATGATCGTGCCGTCCGCCCGGCGAATTCTGAGCTCCGGTCCACCGTCGGACTCGTACGTCATGCCGGATGCCCCGGCCAGCGTAGGTGCAACGTCGAAGTAGCCGGGGTAATAGCCATCGAAGCGGTCGCGTGTGTAATACTGCCATCCGTATCGATCGAAGGCCGCCGCGTTGGCCCGACCGAATATTTCAATCCACTCGTGCTCGCTAGGTGGAATGTTCCGATTGACAGGGTCCGCGAATGGCGGAAAGAAGTAGGGGTCCGTCGTGCTGTGAAAATCCACGACCACCTGGGGATGCCACCGCCTCATCGCCCCCAGCATCGCCTTGACGGGTGCCTGTGACACGGCGACCAGATCTCGATTCATGTCGAACCGAAAGTGGCTGTATCGCCCCGCAATACTCCACGGCTCCCGGGCCTCGAACGCGAACGGATCATCCGAGCCGTGCGCGATAGAGTTGTACCACACAGCAAAACGTTCGTGACCGTCCGGATTGGCTGACGGGTTGACCACGACGAGCACGCTATCCAGAATCTGTGTAGTCGCAGGTTCCTCCGACGCCAGGAGCTGATAGGCCACCCACATCGACGCCTCAAAACCTGCCGGTTCGTTTCCGTGAACGGAATAGTTCAGAAAGGCAACAACGGGCGATCGGTTTACGATCGACTCAGCCTGCTCCGGGCTGGTCACTCGAGGATCGGCAAGTCGGGCGAGGTCGTCGCGTACGCCGTCGAGCCGGCGCAGGTTTGCCGGCGACGATATCAAGAGGAGCCGCATCGGTCGCCCCTCCTCGGTCTTGCCAATCACTACGGCCCGGACGCGATCCGGCGCGGCCTTGATGAACCGGTCGAACACAGCCTGCTGTCGATGGTAGAGCGTGTGCGTTGTACCCGCGGTGTAACCAAGCAGGGCATCCGGTTGCGGTACCTCGACACGATATGGTCCACGGTCATAGAAATCGAACGACGGCTGGGCCACAACCGCCGTCGGCACCATTACGAGAGTTGCCAGAGAGAGAACCAATCGCCACATCATCACATCCTCTGATAAGAATCGACCGTGATTCAAAAATAGCCTTCAGCGGTCCCCTTTCCTTGTCGCACAGGACGGAATTTCTGCGCGTCGCTGTGGTACGGCAGAACCGCCTCAACACCCGGGTTATATTGCACCCCCGTTCATCAGAAAGTGCCAGCCATGAGCCGCATTGCCGTTAGTGTCACAGCGTTGCTTGTCGTCATTTCGTGGTGCCCATCGAATGTGACCGCCCAGTCACTGCCTACCATCGAGTCGCGTACAGACGGCCTCGACAGGAGCGAGGGCTTTTTTCCGCTCTACTGGGATTCACGGACCGGCACGGTCCTGCTGGAAATAGGCCGCTTCGGCGAGGATCTCCTCTATATGGAATCGCTTGCCTCGGGGCTGGGGTCCAACGACATCGGGCTGGATCGAGGACAGCTGGGCCGTCGGATGATCGTTCGCTTTGAACGAATTGGTCCGCGGGTATTCCTCGTCGCTCCGAATCTCAAGTACAGAGCGGACGGCGCGCTAGACGCCGAGGCACTGACGGTGTCCGACGCATTTGCAGACGGCGTCGAGTGGGCCTTCGACGTGGCGGCAGAAACCGGTGGTAGAGTACTGGTAGATGCAACACCATTCCTGCTCCGGGATGTTCACGGAATTCAACTGGCGCTCGATCGATCCCGCCAGGGCAAATACAAGCTGGACACGGACCGCTCCACCCTGGTCCCGAAGATGCTCAAGACCTTCCCGGACAATACGGAGCTTGAAACGTTGCTTACGTTTGGTCTCGCGAACCCGGGCAGCGCCGACTCGCAACCTGGCGCCTTTGTTCGTTCCACGGTCGCACTGCCGACCGCCATATCGATCCGTGTGAGACATTCGCTGATCAGACTACCCGGACCGGGCTACGTGCCCAGGTTGAATCATCCGCGGTCAGGCTTTTCAGGTATTGAATACAGGGACTATGCAGCGGAAATCGGCTCGGACATGACACGGCGATTTCTGGCTCGCCACCGCCTCGAAAAAACTACGCCGGGTGCAGCTCCGAGCGAAGTCGTGAAACCGATCGTGTACTATCTCGACGCCGGCACGCCGGAGCCGGTTCGTAGCGCATTGCTTGACGGGGCATCGTGGTGGGCAGATGCCTTTGAGTCGGCCGGGTTTCTGAACGCGTTTCGAGTGGAGATTCTGCCCGACGGCGCTGACCCTCTCGACATCAGGTACAACGTGATCCAGTGGGTGCACAGGGCGACACGTGGATGGAGCTACGGAGCTTCCGTAGTCGATCCAAGAACGGGGGAAATCCTGAAGGGTCACGTATCGCTTGGATCGCTTCGCGTGCGTCAGGACTACCTGATCGCCGAGGGACTTCTCACGCCATACGTGGGTGAGCATGAGAAAGGGTTTGCGCCCGACGACGATCCAATGTTGCGGATGGCTCTCGCACGCATTCGCCAGCTTTCTGCTCACGAGGTCGGACACACTCTAGGGCTGATGCACAACTTCGCCGCTTCTACATACGGGCGCGCGTCGGTGATGGATTATCCTGCGCCGCTGGTCGGCCTGGGCGAAGACGATGAACTCGTGCTGGACGACGCGTACGCCGTCGGCGTCGGCTCGTGGGACCGGATGGCGATTCGATTCGGGTACGGCTCACCCTCCGATGCCATGACAGAAGCCATGTATCTCAACGAGCTCCTTCGTGAAGCGTCGTCGCAAGGGCTGTTGTATCTCCCCGATTCGGATGCTCGCTCCGACGGGACAATGCAGCCGGCCGGCAATCTGTGGGACAACGGCGCGGACCCCGTCAGCGCGCTGCGACACGAGATGGAAGTACGGCGCCGCGCGCTGTCGCGCTTTGGAGAGAGCGCCATTCGAGTCGGTCAGCAGCTGGCACTTCAGGAAGAAGTGCTCGTGCCGCTGTATCTCCACAACAGGTACCAACTGGCTGCTACATCCAAATTGATCGGGGGCATGTATTATCAGCACGCTGCACGAGGCGAAGAGACAGCTCAGATGACCGTCGTTAGCGCAGCCGTTCAAAGGGAGGCGCTCCGCACAATCCTTCAGACTCTGCAACCCGCGGCCCTCAGGGTTCCGTCACAACTGCGACTGTCGATCGCCCCGCGACCGCCGGGCTATCCACAAACACGTGAACTTTTCTCTTCGCGTACGACCTATGCTTTCAACTCGTATCTGCCAGTGGAGCTTCTCGCGACGATAACCTTCGACCTTCTCCTGAATCCGCATCGCACGACCCGTCTTGTACACCAACACGACTTCGACGGGGAAACGCCGGGACTTACGGAGGTGCTTCGCCAGGTTGCGGCGGAAGTCTGGAGCGAGCCGGTCACGGCGAACGACTATGATGCTGAAATAGAACGCGTAGTTCAGCAGGTCTGGCTCGATGCGCTTATCACGTCCTCTGAAGATGCGACAACGCCGGCAGCCGTTCGAGCCCGTCTTCAAAGAGCCATCCAGGAACTGCGAGCATGGATTGAAGAGAATCCCGGATCAGACGACGAGACGGTTAGCCACCGGGAATATGTCGGTCACGTAATTGGACGACACCTCGCGAAAGACCGTGGTTCAGCTCCTGCAGGTCGACGAGTGAGAATCCCTCCGGGTTCTCCGATCGGGTCAGATTATGAAGGGGCGTCGACCCGACACCTCCTGCGGCGCGAGATGGTCGACGAACTTGCACCGGCAAGTATCGGATGCTCAAGCGAAGGGGCGATCCATTGACCGGCTACCCGGTCTCGAACACCGGCTTGCCCAGAACCTCCAGCCGGGGTTCAACACCCAGTCCGGGCGCCCCGGACGCCGCGAGCCGACCGTTGTATCGCTGCGGCGCGCCCTCGGCGATGCTGACGGTCACGTAGCTGTTGAAATCGGTAGCCGTGAACAGGAATTGAGTCGGCGTACTGTGTGCCAGGTGAGCGATCGCGGCGGTGATGATGTCCCCGCCCCAGCTGTCCTCGATCGTCATCCCGACGCCGATCGATATACACAGGTCACGGGCCTGCGCCGCTTTCGTGATACCGCCGAACTTGCTGATCTTGATGTTCACCACGTCCATCGCCCGGTCGGCGTGGCATTTCAGGAGCACGTCGACGCCATCGATCGATTCATCGAGCACGAACGGATGATCGGTTCTCCGCCGAATCGACAGGCATTCGTCGTAGCCGGCGCACGGCTGCTCAATGTACACGTCCACGTCCCGCACACCTCTAACCACGCGAGCCGCTTCGTGCATGAGCCATCCCGTGTTGGCATCAGCAACCAGTATGTCTCCACGCTGCAATTCCGCTGAGACCGCCCGAATGCGTTCGATGTCCTCCTCAGGGTCGGCTCCCACTTTGAGTTGGAATCGCCGATAGCCCTCGGCTCGATACCCTGCCACACGTCCCGCCATCTTCTCGGGGGACTCCTGCGAAATTGCACGGTACAGGACAAAATCTTCACCATACCGTCCACCGAGCAAGGTGCAGCAGGGCAGGCCGGCTGCCTTACCCAGGATGTCCCAGCAGGCCATGTCGATGGCCGACTTGACGTATGCGTGCCCCTTGAGCGCGGCATCCATGGTCCGGTTCAGACGTCCCAACTCGGTCGGATCCTGACCCAGCAGATGTGGCGACAACTCTTCGATTCCCGCACGTGCGCCGGGCCCGTAAGCGGGAAGGTAGAACGGCCCAAGCGGACAGATCTCTCCCCAACCGACAATGCCGGCGTCGGTATCGATCCGAACCACCGTACTGTCGAAGACCGACACGGACTTACCTCCGGACCAGTTGTAGCTACCCTCGTGTAGAGGGAGGTCAACCTGGTAGATACTGATACCCTGTATTTCCATGATGCGGCGAGAGATAGTGAAACTGGTCTGTGGCGCTTGGTCACCGCCCTTAATGTCGACAGAGCACGCTGTCCGTGCAACATCGGAGTCAACTTCACGCTCCATTGTACTAATCCATGTCGCGCTGACCGAAAGCGTCATATCCTTCGAATCAGGATTTCCCCGCTTGACGTTCTGGTTGGAACTGCTTACTTGCGTCTGTGACTGCCTCCTATTCATCCGAGGGCCACCTGATGTCTGTCGAGATGACGCCGCACTCCGACACCGATTCGTCCGATTACGCACCGAGCCCCCGCGTTGCCGTTCTGCCCTTCGTCAATTCGAGTGACGATCCTGATCAGGACTACTTTTGCGATGGAGTCGCCGTCGAGATCCTGTTAAGTCTTACCCGCGCTCCGGGGCTAAACGTGATCGCCCGGTCGTCTGTATTCGCCCTGCGAGGCGAACAGCTTTCAGCTCTGGATGCAGGTCGGAGACTTTCAGCCACAGCCGTCCTCACTGGTCAGGTACAACGGTCGGACGGTCGCGTCCGGATGGATGTAGAACTGATCAGGGTTTCGACCGGCAGGCGTCTGTGGTCCGGTGTGTTCGACCGCGATGTTCTGGATGTTTTTATCATACAGGACGAAGTCGCGGGGGCCGTGGTCGAAGCGCTTGGTGTCCCGGGTCCGGGCCGGACCATTCAAGGAGGCCAGACAGGCAACGTGAACGCGTACGACTATTATGTGCGTGGCCGCGAATTGTATTACGAGTATAGCAGGACTTCTGTCGAGTCGGCTGCACGGTGTTTTGAGGATGCGATTGGACTGGATGGAACGTATACACTGGCGTATTGCGGATTGGCCGACTGCTTCTCCTACCTGTACATGTACGTCGACAGCTCGGAGGAATTTCTGGACCGGGCCATGCGTGCAAGCACGATGGCATTGGAATTCAACTCCCAGTTGGCAGAGGCATGGGCTTCCCGCGGTCTGGCCGTCTCTCTCGCCAGACAGTATGAGGAATCCGAGTTGGCTTTCGAGAAAGCAATCGAACTGGATCCACAGCTGTTCGAGGCTCGATTTCTGTATGCCCGTGTGTGCTTCGCTCAGGGAAAGAAGGACATGGCAGCCCGGCTTTTCGAGGAAGCCAATCGTATTCGTCCTGAGGATTTTCAATCACTTCTGCTGGCGGCACAGTCGATCGACGAGCTTGGCCAGAAGATGAGGGCGGCCGAGTTGCGAATACGGGGAATCGCGGCAGCCGAGCAGCGCCTCGGACTCGACCCTACCGCCACGCGCGCACTGTATCTAGGTGCGAACGGCCTCGTAGCGCTGGGGGAAGTGGATCGCGGCCTCGTCTGGCTTGAGCGGGCACTGACGATAGAGCCGGACGAACCGATGCTCCTGTACAACGCAGGGTGCATCTTCGCTCTTGCGGGAAACAAGACAAGATGTCTTGACTGTCTCGAGAAAGCGGAGGCGGCAGGACTGCGGCAGCGTGGATGGTACGAGAACGACAGCAATCTAGACTCGGTCCGGGATGATCCGCGCTTCAGCGCTCTCCTCAAGAAGTTGATCTAGCGGTCGGCCTGTAGCGCACAGGTCGTGGTCGACGTCGCGAACGCCGGGACACATCCTCTCGCGACATTCGCGCCCTCCACCGTGTGATTGATGGCGCCGAAGGATTCAGTCGTCAACCAGGGCCGCATATCAGGAGCTCATGGCCATGCGGCGCGGATATGCCCTCGGCCAGAGACCTCCGGATACTCCGGAACACGGCTGTTAGCGACCGTGATGCTGGATTCCGTCGCGGCCATACGAATGACACATGCTGATTAAAACCCCGTGAAGGTCTGGCACCGCGATCGACGTGCCGCGTATACGGCTGCTAACATTGCTGAGGGCCGGCAAGCGTGCTGGAAGATCTGAGGAAGAAGAGTCTCATCGGTAACCTGTCTCGATTCGTGGCGGACGCAACCACAGACCCGGACGGTCGCGCGAACAACCCGGCCAGATTTGGCCGCTGGTTGATGCTGGCGGTAACTGTCGTCGCCCTGCACGGATGCTCTTTCGCCCCTCGAGCCGCTCGCATT
>JABDKH010000336.1 GCA_013002345.1 Rhodothermales bacterium | reverse complement strand
AGCAAGAAGAAGATCGAATGGGGAAGTCAAATCCGTTCATACGTGTTTCAGCCGTACACCATGGTCAACGATCATCGGACCGAAACCAAGGTGACGGACATACAGTCGGTAATGGATGGTGATCTTGACGACTTCATCAAGTCCTATCTCCTTCAGACATCTACAGCGTAGCTCAACGAAAGACCTGGTAACTGATGGCGCAGAAATACGACTTTCTTGTACTCGGCAGTGGAATTGCGGGTCTATCGTTCGCATTGCGCGTGGCTGAACACGGCACGGTTGCCGTTATTACCAAGAAGGAGTCGGCGGAGTCGAATACCAACTATGCGCAGGGTGGAATCGCAGCCGTACTTGGCGAGGGCGATTCGGTTGAGAGCCATGTTCAGGACACGCTGATTGCCGGGGCCGGGCTCTGCGATCCTGCGATCGTGGAGATCGTCGTACGTGAAGGCCCCGAGCGGGTCAAAGAGTTGATGACGCTCGGCGCCGAGTTCTCGCATCAGAACGGGCGTTTGCATTTCGGCCGCGAAGGCGGCCACTCGGCAAACCGTATTGTTCATGCGGCGGATACGACGGGCAGAGAGGTGGAGAGTACCCTGCTTCGCCGAATCAACGAGCATCCGAACATCCAGTTGTTCGAGTACCACTTTGCCGTGGAGCTTATTACTGAGCACCACATGGGGCAGCACGTGAGCAAGCTTCGACAGGACATGCACTGCTACGGAGCCTATGTGTTGGATGAGGAGAACGATCGGGTCGAGACCGTTCTGGCAAAATCGACATTGCTCGCCACGGGTGGCTCGGGCCGAGTCTATCTGCACTCAACAAATCCGGCCATCGCGACGGGCGACGGTGTTGCGATGGCATATCGGGCCAAAGCCAGACTGGAAAACATGGAGTTCGTCCAGTTTCACCCGACGAGCCTCTATCACCCCGAGGCAGACTCGTTCCTCATCTCGGAGGCTGTTCGTGGTGACGGCGCCGTTCTGATGAACGTCGATGGCGAGCGCTTCATGCCGAGTTACGACTCCCGCGCTGAACTGGCACCGCGCGACATCGTGGCGCGGGCGATAGACGACCAGTTGAAGCAGCGCGGTGACGACTACGTCTACCTGGATATTTCTCACAAACCCTCACAGGATATCCTTGACCATTTCCCCAACATCTACGAGACTTGCCTTGGCTTCGGAATCGACATCACGAGCCAGCCCATACCTGTCGTGCCGGCTGCGCATTACCAGTGTGGTGGTGTGAAGACGGATGCGCAGGCGCGAACGTCGATCTCGGGGTTGTTTGCATGCGGTGAGGTCGCCTGCACGGGTCTTCACGGCGCGAACCGCCTCGCGTCAAATTCACTGCTCGAGGCGCTTGTGTTCGGGCACCGGGCAGTGGACACGGCCGTGAAATACGCAGCGAGTGTTTCCTGGAGAGAAGATATTCCAGAGTGGGATGACAGCGGCACCGCGCACCCGGCGCAGTGGGTTTTGATATCGCACAACCAGGATGAACTTCGTCGCGTGATGTGGGACTATGTCGGCATCGTTCGGTCCGTACTACGTCTCGAGCGAGCAGAGCGTCGCACCAAGCTCTTGTACGAGGAGACAGAGGCGTTCTACCGGCGTTCGCGAGTATCTGCGGGCCTGTGTGAGCTCAGGAACATGATCGCCGTCGCTTTCCTGATCATACGCAGTGCCCAGATGAGGCGTGAGAGTCGCGGCCTCCACTTCATGGTCGACTACCCGGAAAAGGACCCGTCGGAAAAGCGACCGACACTCGTGTAGCCGACCGCTGCGACTCGCCCGCAACTGCGGCCGGGACGATCCCTGCGTGAAACCTATTCTTTTTGGTGCAGTTTGTACCCTCAAGCGGCGATCGTTTGCGCCGCTATGGGCGGCAAGTGTATATTTGTAGCCTGTGGAAGGGGGGCGAATGGAGCGTAGCCGCCCTTTTTTGTTGGTGTGTTCGCGAGCGAACGCCCGTCCCTTCATGGATCGGGCGTTTTTTGCAGACGAATACTTTGAAAAGGTGCTGACGGATGCCGATGGCGGTGTCGGAAAATATTACGGAACGCATTACAACGATCGCCGAAGAGGTGGCCCGGGAGCCACTGTACGTTATCGAAGTGTCGGTGCGAGGCCAGCAGGGCTCGCACGTCGTGGATATCTATGTCGATTCGGATGAGGTGCTGACGATCGAGAGCCTGGCCAAAGCCAGTCGCGAGATCGGATTTCTTCTTGAAACGCAGGACGTAATAGATGGGAAGTATAAGCTGAATGTTTCGTCACCTGGCGTTGATCGACCGTTGACGATACCGCGGCAGTACGCAAAGAACGTGGGTAGAAAGGTCGTCGTAAGATGGAGAGAACCGGGACAAAAACCTTCGCGGGGCACCATCATTCACGCCGACGACCAGGGGTTCGAAATCGAACTGGAGAACAGAGAAACAAAGAGCATCGCATATGGTGACGCGAAAGAGGTTAAGATTCTACTTCCGTGGTAGATCCGACCTCACGCGCCACCCGTAGCGTGCGGAGCAAAGCGAGTATATGCAGAGTAGTGGTCTAGTATCATCTTTTGCCGAGATTGCAAGAGAGAAGGGGATTGATCGGGACGTGCTCCAGCTCATCATGGAGGATGTCTTTCGAGCAATGATCCGAAAGCGCTATGGCGCCGACGATGCGTTCGAGATCATCATCAATCCCGACAACGGCGACATCCAGATTCTCCACATTCGCGAAGTGATTCCCAACATGGATCTTGAGGATCCAGTGACGCAGATCGAAGCCAAAGACGCTGTGGACTTCGACCCCGACTTCGAGGTTGGCGACGAGGTAGCCAGCGAAGTCAACATCACTGACTTCGGCCGACGTGCCGTGATGATGGCCCGCCAAACGTTCAGTCAGCGGATCCGGGACATCGAGAAGGAGAATGTATTCTTCCGCTATACTGACCTCGTCGGCGAGATCGTTGTTGGTGAGGTGTATCAGACGCGCCGCCGCGAGGTGCTCGTAATACACGACAAGGTCGAGTTGATTCTGCCCCGCGAAGAACAAATCTACAAGGACAGGTATCGCAAGGGCGATATGCTGCGAGCGGTCATCAAGGAAGTGCGTCGGGACGCGGGCAATAATCCACAAGTCATAGTCAGCCGAGCGGCACCGTTGTTCATGGAACGCCTGTTCGAGCTTGAGGTCCCCGAAATTGATGAGGGGATAGTTGAGATCAAGAAGATCGTACGCGAGCCCGGTGATCGCGCCAAGGTCGCGGTCGTCAGCCACGACGAAAGAATCGACCCTGTCGGTGCCTGCGTCGGGATGAAAGGTTCTCGTATTCACGCCGTGGTCCGCGAGCTGGCGAACGAGAACATCGATGTTCTTGAGTATTCTGAAGATCCGCACCGTCTGATTACGAGTGCGCTTTCACCTGCTCATCCAATTTCCGTTTCGACGAACGATGAGTTGAATCCTCCTCGTGCGAAAGTCGTCGTCAATGCCGAAGAGGTAAGCAAAGCCATTGGCCGAGGTGGAATAAACATCCGACTCGCTTCCATGCTGGCCGGCTATGAGATTGATGTATACCGTGAAATCTCGGCTGACGAAGAAGATGTCGACATGGCTGAGTTCGCGGATGAACTGACTCCCGAGACTCTACAGCGTCTTCGGGATATCGGCTGTGATTCCGCCAAGGCTGTGTTGGAGCTGTCGAAGGAGGAGCTCATGCGGAGGGCAGTGGTGGACGAGGAACTTGCAGTCCACATTCTCAGGGTGATACGGGCAGAGTTTGCTGACGAAGAGGACGAAGAGGAGGAGGATTTTGCGGAGATAACCGAGATAACGGAGATAACGGAGAAGGCCGAGACGGAGGAGAAGGCGGAGTCGAAGGAAACGGAGGAGACGGACGCTAAGGCGGAGAAGGAAGTGAAGGCGGAGAAGGCGGCGAAGAAGGAGAAGGCGGTGAAGAAGGAGAAGGCCGAGACGGAGGAGACGGAGATTGAGGAGGAGAAGTCCGAGGTTTAAACAGACCGCTGAGGTCTTTGGCAGAAAGCCAGGTTAGAACTTTTTATGGCGACTGAGTCGAAATTCAAGAAGAAGAGACTGTTCAAGGTTTCGCGCGAACTGAACGTGTCCGTCGACACGATCGTTGATGACCTGAAGACGGCCGGCTTCACAAAGGCGATGACCGGTAGTGGACTGAATGCAGCCATTACCGACGAGGAAGCGTATGCCTTCCTGCTCGAGACCTACGCTGAGGATCGCGCGACCGCCGAACGAGTCAAGAAGAAGAGGTTGCAGCTCGCAGAGGAGGAGGGTGAAGGGGTTGACGTTGACGGAGAAGTCATCGCCGTCGAAACGCCCGAACCTGAAGAGGTTGTGGAGACTCAGGAGATCGGCGAGATTCTCGATGAAGAAGACGACGTTGCATCGATTCCTGATGAGGACGATGTGGCTGTTGATGTCGAGCCTGAGGTTGCGGTTCCGACGGACGAAGTCGAGGCTGTGGAAGTTGAACCGGAAGCGGATGTTGCCGAAGTGATCGAGGCCGCAGTCGAAACGGACCTCACCGCGGCAGATGTCGAAGCAGAGACCGTTGCCGTTGCGGAAGACGTCGTGGCCGATGCGGAAGTGCTCGATGTGGATCTGGTGTCCGACGATGTGGAGGTGGACGAGGAAGATGACGACACTATACTCGCGGGCCGCTACAAGCTTCAGGGAACGAAGATTCTCGGCAAGATCGAGCTTCCCGAGGATGCCATTGCCGACGCCGGGAAGCCTCGACGCAAGCGTAAAAGGAAGAAGACTGAGCCTGCCGAAAAAGGGACCGTTCGGGTCCGCAAGGCCGCTGATGACGACGTCGGGAAGAAGAAGAAGAAGGGGAAGAAGCGCGGCGCATCGGTAGACGAGGCCGAGGTCGAGCAAACCTTGCAAGAGACGCTTCGTGAACTGGAGCAGGGTGCCTCGCGAGTGCGCCAGCGGCGTCGTCGTCAGAGAAGGGAGCAGCACGCGGCGGATCGCGAGCGCGAACTGGCCCAGCAGGAAGAGGAGGCAGGTATTCTCAGGGTGACGGAGTATCTCTCCACGGGAGAGCTGGCCAATTTGATGGACGTACCCGTAACGGACGTCATCAAGACCCTGTTTGGAGCCGGAATGATGGTCTCCATCAACCAGCGGCTGGACGCGGATACCATCACGTTCGTCGCTGATGAATTCGGCTTCGAACTTGACTTCATCACAGAGTTTGCTTCAGATGATATTCAGATAGAGGAAGATGCACCGGAAGATCTGGTGGAGCGTGCACCCGTTGTGACCGTCATGGGTCACGTCGATCATGGAAAGACGTCGCTTCTCGACCTGATTCGAAGTGCGAACGTCGTCGCTGGCGAAGCCGGAGGCATTACCCAGCACATCGGAGCATATAACGTAGAGCTGAAAAACGACCGCCGCATTACGTTCCTCGACACTCCCGGCCACGAGGCGTTTACAGCCATGCGGGCCAGGGGCGCGAAGGTGACGGATCTCGTTATTCTCGTTGTTGCCGCTGACGATTCCGTCAAGCCGCAGACGATCGAAGCCATCAACCACGCGCGTGCAGCAGAAGTCCCGCTGGTTGTCGCGATCAACAAGATCGACAAGGGTGATGCGAATCCCCAGAAGGTCATGCAGGAGTTGGCTGATCAGAATGTTCTGGTCGAGCCATACGGGGGGAAAGTCCAGTGTTCGCTTGTGTCCGCGAAGACAGGCGAAGGAGTAGAGGAATTGCTTGACAAGGTGTTGCTTGAGGCCGAACTGCAGGAGCGCAAGGGCAACCCCAATCGAAACGCGATCGGTACCGTCATCGAGAGCCGGATGGACCGAGGTCGCGGTGTAGTTGCGACCATTCTTGTTCAGAACGGGACGCTGGAGGTGGGCGACACGTTTGTTGCCGGTGTCTACAGTGGACGCGTGCGAGCAATGTTTGACGAAAGAGAGAATCGTATTGAGCATGTGGGTCCGTCGAAGCCCGCGCTCGTACTTGGTTTTGACGGTTCGCCGGAGGTAGGAGACCAGTTCATCGTTCTTGATGACGAGCGAGAAGCGCGTGAGATCGCCCAGAAGCGGCATCAGATTCAACGTGAGCAGTCGCTGCGCCAGCGGAAGCACATCACGCTGGATGAGATCGGAAGGCGCCTCGCACTCGGTGATTTCCAGGAGCTCAACCTGATCGTGAAGGCCGACGTAGGAGGATCGGTGGAGGCCCTGTCTGACTCCCTCCTCAAGTTGTCGACCGAGGAAGTTGCTGTCAACATCATTCACACTGGCGTTGGAGCCATTACGGAAAGTGACGTAATGCTCGCCTCCGCCTCCGACGCCGTCGTCATTGGCTTCCAGGTTCGCCCGATGCCGACCGCGCGTCTGCTGGCCGAGCGCGAGGAGATCGACATCCGTACGTACTCGATTATCTACGATGCGATTTCGAATGTCCGGGACGCACTCGAGGGTCTGCTTTCGCCGGAGAAGAGCGAGAAGACGCTCGGAAATGCAGAGATTCGTGAGATATTCAAGGTGCCGAAAGTGGGTACGGTCGCAGGCTGTCTCGTGACGGATGGCAAGATCAAGAGAAGTGATCGTGTTCGACTGATCCGTGATGGAGTGGTCATTTATGAGGGCACTCTTTCTTCACTGAAACGGTTCAAAGACGACGTCCGTGAAGTGCAGAGCGGTTTTGAGTGCGGGATCGGTATGGAGAACTACGACGATCTCAAGGTCGGTGACCAGTTCGAAGCCTATGAGATCATCGAGACGGCCAGGAAACTCGAGGCCTAGGCAACAAGACCGCGCCATTCCATTTGGCGAAACTGGTGGAGAAGGATGAGTGTTCGGACCGAACGCGTGGCTCGATTGATGCAGAAGGAAGTTGCAGACCTTCTCAATTCGTCATTCTCGGAGCAGATTGGGCCGATGGTGACGATCACGGGAGCTCGGGTTACGAAGGACCTGTCAATCGCATACATCCACTTCAGTGTGCTGGGTACATCCGAGGAAGAGCGACGTGCAACGTTTCGCCACCTGGAAGAACTAACTCCGCAGGTACGCATCGCGCTTGCCCGGCGCATCAGACATCAGGTGCGGAAAATCCCTGAACTCAAGTTTTTCCTGGACGAAACGCAGCAGACAGTTCAGCGCATTGAGGGCCTGTTCGACAAGATCCGGGCTGAGCGCCAATCTCGCGGAGAAGACAGCTAGTCGCATGAGCCTGCGAAATACGGCACCCGGCAAGTTGTCCGGCGAGGCTCTGAACCTGGCTTCAACCGTTATCGACCGATTGAATCGCGGCAAGGATCTCTCGAATGCGGTCGTTCTTGTCAACAAGCCGGGCGGCTTCACCTCGTTCGATGTCGTTCGACTGCTCCGTCGCGTCGCCCGAACGCGCAAGGTCGGTCACGCGGGCACCCTGGATCCAATGGCCACCGGACTGCTTGTCTGCATGACCGGTCGATCAACGAAGCTATCGCGGTTCTTCCTTGAGATGGAAAAGGAGTACTCCGGTACCATTCGACTGGGAGAGACGACCGCCTCGTATGACGCAGACTCGCCGGTCGACCGCGTCGTCGACGCTCATCACGTTACGCGCGACGCAATCCGGGCTGTCACTTCCACCTTTCTGGGTGAAATCATTCAGCAAACGCCGCCGTATTCAGCCGTGAGGGTGGAAGGCAGGCCCCTGTATGAGCGAGCGCGGAGAGGTGACCTCCGAAGCGGTCCGCCCAGAGTGGTCACGATCCACTCGTTCGATATCGTTGACAAGCGCGGGGCCGATGTCGACTTTCGGATGTCGTGCTCCAAAGGGACTTATGTCCGCGCGCTGGCCCACGACCTGGGCGAGCAGCTCGGCGTCGGAGCCCACCTGATTCGGCTGCACCGCGATCGCATCGGCGACTATTGTGCTTCGAATGCCTTGACCGTGAATGATCTTTCAGACTATGCCGGAGACGACCCGTTCAGGGATTTGAGCGAGAGCAGAGACCATGCGAGTTGACCACTTCCCGCGGAATGTGCAACTCGAGAAACACGGAGTTGTAACGATCGGCGTCTTCGACGGCATCCACCTGGGACACAGGTCGATTCTCGACCGAGTTCTTGATCGCTCGTCTGTCATCACGGGTCTCAGCACGCTCGTGACGTTCAATCCGCACCCGAGAGAGATTGTGTCCGGTGATATTGTGCCTCTCCTCACGACCTTGAACGAGCGTATCGAATTGATCCGGCAGACCGGCCTCGATCGAGTTGTCGTGATTCCGTTCGACGATGAATTTGCAAGGCTATCTCCTGATCAGTTTGTCAGGGACGTTCTTTGCGAGCGGATCGGAATGCGTGAGCTGGTGATCGGATACGATCACGGGTTTGGCAAAGGACGTAGAGGTGACATTGCGCTACTCCGGACCCTTGCCGAAGACCTGGGCTTCTCGGTAATCGAACTGTCGGCGCGAATGACGGACCACACACCGATCTCCTCGTCGGCAATTCGGCAGATGCTTCATATAGACGGCGACGTGGAAGGCGCGGCTCTGCTGCTTGGGAGGCGATACTCCGTCTCAGGGGAGGTCGTGAAGGGCGACGGGCGAGGGCACCTTATCGGGTTCCCGACGGCGAACATATCCCTGGGCAATCGGCGCAAGCTCGTTCCTCAGCGAGGCGTATACGCGGTCAAGGTGATCATAGCAGACTCGGCCACTCCGTTCGACGGGATGATGAATATTGGCTTCAGGCCGACGTTCGACGGAGCCGGTATGAGGCTGGAAGTTCACGTGTTCGACATGGACCGGACGCTATACGGACAATCCCTTCAAGTAGAATTCGTCGAAAGAATTCGTGATGAGCGCAAATTCGACGGAATGGAAGCCCTGAAGGAGCAACTTAAGGAGGATGAGTTGCGTTGCAGGCGGGCACTTACCAGCGTATCTTAAAAAATTAGGCCGAGCAGGCATACGCTCCGGAAATATCCGGCGCGTTGTCTTCTTTAGCATGGTATTAATCTAAAGAGGATAATCTCACGTGATAACGAAAGAAGGAAAATTGGAGCTTGTCGGCTCCTTTGGCAAAAGCGAAACGGACACCGGTTCGGCGGAGGTCCAGATTGCCATCTTTTCCGAGCGGATCAAGGCTCTTACAGAGCATCTTCAGCGCCATCCCAAAGATCACTCGACACGCCGCGGCTTACTTAAGCTCGTCGGTAAGAGGCGTCGGTTGCTCAACTACCTGATGGATAGAGACATATCCAGGTACCGAACGATTATTGAGCAGCTTGGAATACGAAAGTAGATTCTGCGTCGGCACCTCATTCCCGGGGTGCCGTCGTTTTATGCGTCGATAGAGACAGCGCGTCTGGCTTCACGGAGATTCACAAACTCCTGGACTGCCACACCCGGGGTCGACATTCGACCGAAATGACCTGATTGGAAGAGGAGTAGAAATGTCGAAAGCAACACTGAAACAAGTTGAATTTGCGCCGGGGAAAGTGATTTCCCTTGAGACCGGTCGCCTTGCAAGGCAGGCCGGAGGTGCCGTAGTAGCACGCCTTGGTGATACCATGGTGCTCTGTACGGCTGTGGCTACGGACTACGTGAGGGAAGGACAGAATTTCTTCCCATTGACCGTAGACTACCGAGAGAAATTTTCGTCCGCAGGGAAGATACCCGGCGGCTTTATCAAGCGGGAAGGACGGCCGTCCGACAAGGAGGTGTTGACCTCGAGGCTTGTCGATCGAGCCATTCGGCCGCTGTTCCCCGATGGCTTCTTCAACGAAGTCCAGATCATCTGCTACGTGATTTCGGCGGATGACGAGAATGACGCTGATGTTCTTGCCGGACTGGCCGCGTCTGCGGCTCTGATGTTAACCGGTGCGCCATTCCAGGGGCCAATCGCAGAGGTGCGTGTTGGCCGGGTGAACGATCGGTTCATCATCAATCCGACTATAACCGAACTGGCGGAGAGCGACTTCAACCTTATAGTCGCAGGACGCAAGGACGCGATAGTGATGGTCGAGGGCGAGATGAACGAGGTGTCGGAGGACGACGTTCTCGAAGCACTCGATGTTGCCCACGACGCTATCCGTCTACTCTGCGTGGCCCAGGACGAACTTGTTCAGGAGGCCGGTGTGCCGAAGCCACTCGAGTACACATCGGTGTCTGTTCCTGCTACCCTGGTTGATCGCGTTCGTGATCTCGTCGCGCAACGCATCGACGAGCACATTCGTCGGCCTTACAGCAAGGACGAGTTCTACGGTGGGATATCAGAAATCAAGGATTGGACCCTGGATCAACTTCTCGGTGCCGAAAATCCTGAGGCGGGAAGTTCTCGCGCCGATGCGACCGATGACGGATTCACGGCCGGGCATATCAAGCAGGCTGTTGGGGTCGTGGAAAAGGAAGTGATGCGTGAGATGATTCTCAGCGACCAGCGCCGGATCGACGGAAGAGGGCTTACGGAGGTTCGTGACATCTGGTCCGAGGTTGGATATCTCCCTCGCGTACATGGCTCAGCGATCTTCACGCGTGGAGAAACGCAGGTACTTGCGTCGGTTACGCTTGGAACCAAAAAGGACGTGCAGCCTGTCGATCAGGTGTTTGACACGAATGACAAGCGTTTCTACCTCCACTATAACTTCCCGCCGTTCTGTACGGGCGAGGCGAAGTTCCTTCGCGGCTCGACGAGACGCGAGATCGGCCACGGAATCCTGGCGGAAAGAGCTCTATCGCGCCAACTGCCGAGTGTAGAGGAGTTTCCGTATACCGTACGTCTCAACGCAGACGTCCTGGAGTCAAACGGTTCGTCGTCGATGGCATCCGTTTGTGCCGGTACTCTGGCTATGATGGACGGAGGCATCCCGATTCGCAAGCCCGTCTCCGGTATCGCCATGGGTCTTATTTCAGATGGGAGTCGCACAGTGATCCTCAGTGACATACTTGGCACGGAAGATCATCTGGGTGATATGGACTTCAAGGTCACGGGCACTCGAGACGGAGTTACCGCATGCCAGATGGACATCAAGATCGATGGTCTGTCACGGGACATCATGCGGAACGCACTGCTTCAGGCGCGCGAAGGTCGTGACCACATCATGGAGCGGATGCTAGAGACCCTACCTGAAGCCAGAACGGACCTGTCGCCGCATGCACCGCGATTGACGCAGTTCACGATTGATACGGACTACATCGGCGCGGTGATCGGGCCCGGCGGTAAGATCATTCAGGGATTGCAGCGAGATACCAATACGATCATCGAGATCGAGGAGCGCGACGGACTCGGCTACGTGACGGTGGCCGCGACAAACAGCGAAGATGCCGACAAGGCCATCAACATAATCCGCAGCATAGCATCCACACCGGAAGCCGGTCAGGACTACGTGGGGACCGTGCGCAACATCCAGAGTTTCGGCGCCATCGTCGAGATTGCTCCTGGGAAGGAGGGGTTGCTGCATATCTCAGAGCTTGACTACGGATTCGTGGACAATGTCGAGGATTACGTCGCTGTTGGAGACGAGGTGACTGTGAGGCTGGTTGAGGTTCGAGATGACGGCAAATTGCGACTTAGCCGCAAGCCTTTTCTCGAGAAGCCTGAAGGTTATGAGGAGCGCGAGCAGCGTCCACAGCGAAGTGGTGGCGGCGGTCGGAGTGGCGGCGGTCGCAATGGCGAGCGTCGCGGAGGCGGAGGTCGTGGCCGACGTGACAACCGTGGCGGAGGTAATCGCAACTGATCGTTCGACGTAAGGGGCGGCCGTGTCCGCCCCGATGCTTGCGGGAGTCAGGTCTGAGTGATGAGCGGTAACAGGCGACGCGCGATAGCCGAAGACCGCGCCTCATTTACGCGTACGATGCTTCCTAACGGAGTTCGCGTCGTCACTGAGATGATTCCCTCTGTGCGCTCCATTTCGGTTGGCGTCTGGGTTTTCACGGGCAGTCGGGATGAACCGGCCCGTCTCGCCGGGATCAGCCACCTGATTGAGCATATGGTGTTCAAGGGCACGACTCGACGCCGAACACATCATATTGCTCAGCGTCTCGAATCCGTCGGCGGCTACCTGAATGCGTTCACCGGCAAGGAGTACACGTGCTTCTTCGCACGAGCGCTTGACGAACATCTCGACCGGTCCATTGACACTATCTGCGACCTCGTACTAAGGCCCAGCTTTCCGGCCACGGAACTCGTCAAGGAGAAGGATGTGGTGCTCGAGGAAATGAAGATGTATGACGACACTCCCGAGGACGTCATCTTTGACCACTTCGAGGCTGCGATATACGACGGCCATCCTCTTTCGCGTCCAGTAATAGGGACTCCAAAGTCCGTCAAGGGAATTGGTCGCCAGAATCTGCGAGACTTTGTAGAACGCAACTACAGCCCGAATCGCATTGTTGTCGCGGTGGCCGGCAACGCAGAACATTCACACGTTGTTCGACTCGTTCAAAAGGCGTTCTCAGGCTCCCGAAGAGCTCGACGGCCGGTCCGGCGAAAGAAGGTCGTTGCATATACCCCGGCCGAGTCAATCGTTGAGCGTCCCATCTCTCAGGCGCACCTGGTCCTGGGAACCCGGAGTCTCGGCGCACGCGATCCGGGACGCTCGGCGCTCGTGGTTCTGAATACGATTCTGGGAGGCGGTATGTCGAGCCGACTCAATCAGAACATCCGCGAGAAGTACGGCTATTGCTACCAGATCTACTCGTTTCTGAATATTCACTCCGACTCGGGTGACTTCGGCATCTACATGGGGACCGACCCCTCGAAAATCGACCGTGCGAAGAAATTGATTTTACGCGAGGTTGATCGCCTTTCGCAGACTCCCGTCAGCGCAAGAACGCTGTCACAGGCCAAGAGTCAGGTGAAAGGCTCGATTATGCTCGGCCTGGAAGGCATGAGTAATCGAATGATGCGACTGGGTAGACAGGAGCTGTTCTACCAGCGATATTCGACACTTGACGAAGTGATGAATGAGATCGAATCGGTGACGCCGAACGACATCCAGCACCTCGCGCAAACGGTACTACCGGCAGACAAGTTCTCAACCGTCGTAGTCAGCCCGACCGAAGACACGATCTAGAAACCCCCGTCAATGAAAGTATTAGTCACAGGCGGCGCAGGCTTCATTGCCTCGCATGTCGCGGACGCTCTCGTCGGCAATCGACACGACGTTCATATCCTGGACGACCTATCGTCTGGAAAGCTGGAGAACGTACCTGCCGGTGCGACCTTTCACCAGATGGACATACGAGACCCGGGTGTTGGCGACCTTTTTGCCGAGCACAGGTTCGAAGTACTTGTTCATCATGCCGCGCAAATGGATGTAAGGCGATCCGTCGCCGACCCTGCCTTCGATGCCGGGGTCAACCTGATCGGTTTCCTGAATCTGATGGAGAGCGCGCGGAAAGCTGGGCTGAAGAAGGTGGTCTTCGCGTCAACCGGCGGCGCGATATATGGCGAGCCGGAGTATGTCCCGCAAGACGAGAAGCACCCACTAAAACCCCTGTCTCCGTACGGTATTACGAAACTGTCCACAGAGAAGTATCTCTACTTCTATCAGCAGGAATACGGGATACCGTTCGTAGCGCTCCGGTATGGAAACGTGTATGGACCGCGACAGAACCCACATGGAGAAGCGGGGGTAATTGCCATATTTATTAACCGACTACTCGCCAACAGCCAGGCCGTGATTTATGGAGACGGCGAGCAGACACGCGACTACGTCTACGTCGGCGACGTGGTGCAGGCCAATATGGCTGCTGTTAAGTATGACGGGTCGGGCATCTTCAACGTCGGAACGTCCATTGAGACAAACGTGAATCAACTGTTTCGACTCCTGCGTGACGAGATTCGTCCGGAGATGCCCGAACGGCATGAGGAAGCACGACCGGGCGAGCAGCGTCGGAGCGTACTCGACTACAAACACTCTGAGCAAGTGTTGGGTTGGGCGCCGACTGTATCTGTTGAAGACGGACTCAAGGCAACGGTCAAGTGGTTTCGTGCACGCGCGGTCGACGCTTGATCTGACTGACGACAGTACCTCACAATCTTATGTATCAAGTTCGACTGGATCAGTTTGAAGGTCCGCTGGACCTGCTGATGTTTTTCATTCAGCGGGATGAACTCGATATCTACGATATCCCTATCGCACAGATCGCGGACGAGTTTCTGGAGTACGTCCGTTTGCTCGAGCAGATAGATCTCGACGGTGTCGGCGATTTCCTGTACATGGCCGCCGTACTCATAAACATCAAGGCGCGGATGCTTCTGCCGTCTCCCGAGGTTGATGATGAGGGTGAGCCGATCGACCCGAGAGCGGAGCTGGTTGAACGACTCCTCGAATACGTCAGGTTCAAGGAAGCAGCGGCGGGCTTGTCCAGCCGTTTCGAGATGCGATCGGAGCTCTTCACGCGAGGTGAGGCATCCGGTGAGTCGGCCTTCAAAGTCGACGCACCGCCCGTTGTGGAAGAAGCTTCGATATTTGATCTGATATCCGCGCTACGCCGAGTCCTCACTGAAGCTGCTGACGGACCGGAGCATGAAATCGAGGCCGAGGTATATTCGATTGATATGCAACGTCAATACGTGCGAGAGCAGCTCGAGGAAGTGAGCAAAGTGTCCTTTGTGACGCTGGTCGCGAAACGGTCCAAAGCCTTCATCGTCACCACCTTCCTCGCGGTACTTGAAATGGCACGCCTTGGCGAAATCGTATTGAGAATGGCCGGTGACGTGGACGATTTCTACCTTCAGGTGGCCGAAGCCAGCGATCTGTAAGTCCGAAGACGGATCAACACAATCGGAATATGAATATCGAGACGAATGGCAGTGACTCCGGGATAGATCTGGATGAACTCGCAATGATGACCGAAGCGCTCATTTTTGGTGCGGATGAACCGGTCGGGACGGAAACGATTGTGGACGTGTTTGTCCGCGTCCGCGGCGGTTCACGTCCAACAATTGCCGAAGTCGAAGCGGCCGTTGACAGGCTCAACGCAGGCTTCGAGGCCGGTGGCAGGTGCGTCCGAATCTACGAGTGGGCAGAAGGGTATCGCATGGCGACAACGCCGGAAGTCGCACCATATCTCAAAGTGTTTCTTGATCAGAAGATGACGCGGCGTCTCTCAAGATCTCTGCTTGAAACACTGGCCGTCGTGGCCTACAAGCAACCCGTAACGAAGCCCGAGGTTGACTTCGTCCGCGGCGTAGACTCGGACTACGGCCTCCGCAAGTTGATGGAGCTGGACATGGTGGACGTGATCGGGAGAAGCGATGCCGTCGGTAGGCCGCTGCTCTACGGAACGAGCAGGACCTTCCTGGAGAAATTTGCGATGAAAGGTCTTGACGACCTTCCAAACCTGCGCGAAGTAGAGGAGTTGTTGAACGATCCGTCATTCAATACCGAGAGAGCACGCCTTCTCCTCCGCGATTCCCTCATGGGACTTGAAAGTGATGTGGCACCCGCGGGTGAGAGCACTGAATCCGCTATCGATTCGGCCGATTCAGGCGTGCCAGGGGCTCCGACGACGAACGGGAATGGACTGGCCGAGGAATGATGGCCAGAAAGTCCTCCAGGCGTCCTGAACGAAAGCGAAAGCCAGACACGGAGTCGGATCCCGGCATCCCTCCGGCGAACAACGTTCGGCTCAACCGCTTCCTCGCCATGTCTGGAGTTTGCTCTCGACGGAAGGCCGACGAGATGATCACGGCCGGACTCGTACGAATTAACGGCAACGTTGTCAGTCAACTGGGGACACGTGTCTCGGCGGGCGACAAGGTCGTCGTCAACGGGAGGCTAATCTCGCCGACAAAGCACACTCATATCCTCTTGAACAAACCCCGCGATACGATCACGACTACGTCGGACGATCGGGGTAGGGCAACTGTCCTCGACCTTGTCACCATTGCGGGGAAGGAGGATATGGGCCTGTTTCCTGTCGGCCGTCTCGATCGCAATACGACGGGAGTGCTCTTGATCACAAACGATGGGGAGCTGGCGAATCGGCTTATGCACCCGCGGTATGAGATCGAGAAGCTGTATGTGGTTCGTGCCGACCGGCCGGTTGAAGAGGTAGATTTTGAGCGCCTGCGATCCGGTGTGGACCTGGATGGTGAACTCGTGCAGGCCGATCAGGTGACCTTCGCGGACCCGGCGGATCGGCACATCGTCGGGATTTCCCTCCATGAAGGGCGGAATCGGCAGATTCGCCGGATGATGGAGGCCCTCGGATATGAGGTCAAGAAGCTTGAACGCGTCAGGTATGCGGGGCTGACGACCAGTCGCTTGCGACGGGGTCGGTGGCGGACGCTGGAGCCGTTCGAGGTTGAGGGGCTGTACAGGAAGGTCAAGTTGAAAACGAAATAGCGGATTGCGCGTTTATTGCCGACACGCATATCGGTGACACAGCTCATGTATTCAGATTTGGCAGACAAAATCCGCGGCGACGGTCTGACATACGACGACGTGCTGCTCGTACCTGCACGCTCCTCTGTCATGCCTCGCAGTGTATCGACGCAGACCTTCCTGACACGACGCATCGAGTTGAACATACCACTCGTTTCGGCTGCCATGGACACGGTTACGGAAGCTGGAATGGCAATTGCTATCGCACGCGAGGGCGGTGTGGGTGTCCTGCACAAGAACATGTCGATTGTACAGCAGGCAGATGAGGTCCGGCGGGTCAAGAGATCCGAGAGCGGCATGATACTGGACCCGATCACACTGAGTCCCGAGAGTACGGTAGGCGACGCCCGCCAATTAATGGCCCGATTCTCGATCGGCGGTATTCCCGTTGTCGACGAAGTCGGACGCCTCATCGGAATCGTGACGAATCGCGACCTGCGGTTTCAGCATGACAACACGGTCCGGTTGTCCATTGCGATGACGTCAACGGGATTGATAACAGCGCCGATTGGCACGACGCTGCAGACGGCCGAAGCCCTCCTGCAGGAACACAAAATTGAGAAATTGCCGGTTGTGGATGAGACCGGACTGTTGCGGGGCCTGATCACGTTCAAGGATATCCAGAAGAAGAGACAGTTCCCGAATGCCTGCAAGGATGAGCATGGCCGACTCAGAGTTGGCGCGGCCGTGGGCGTGACGCCGGATCTTCTCGAGCGGGTTGAGGCCATCGTGGAGGCAGGTGTCGATTTTCTCACCGTCGACACGGCCCATGGCCATTCCGAGGGTGTCCTCGAAGCCGTGTTCAAGGTGAAGAGCGATTTTGAACACGTGGAAGTAGTTGCGGGCAACGTGGCCACGGCCGAAGGAACTGCAGACCTTATTGCGGCCGGTGCGGACGCGGTCAAGGTGGGCATTGGACCTGGTTCAATCTGCACGACACGCGTAGTTGCCGGAGTCGGGGTTCCGCAGCTCACAGCAATCATGGATTGCAGTGCGGTCGCGCGGGAGCATCAAGTTCCGATCATCGCCGACGGTGGGATCAAGCAGACGGGTGATGTACCGAAGGCGATTGCCGCCGGCGCGAGCTGCGTCATGATTGGAGGGATGTTCGCGAGAGTCGAAGAGAGTCCCGGTGAGACCATTCTGTACGAGGGTCGGAAGTACAAGTCGTATCGGGGAATGGGGTCGCTTGGCGCGATGCAGCAGGGTAGCAAAGACCGCTACTTTCAGGATGCCGAGGACGATATCCGGAAACTGGTACCGGAAGGAATCGAAGGTCGGGTTCCATATAGCGGGACGCTGAGCGAAGTCGTCTACCAGATTCTGGGTGGCCTGCGATCCGCGATGGGCTATACCGGCTGTGCCACGCTGACCGAACTTTCGGACCGGGCACAGTTTGTCCGAATTACGTCATCCGGCGTGATGGAGAGCCACCCGCATAACGTCGCGATTACGAAGGAATCACCGAACTATACGTCGCGATCCCACTAGCGAAGCTCCTGTTCATGAATCGTATCGCCGCCGTTCGCGATCTCCTCGACGAATCGAATGCGGTGGGGATCCTGATCTCTTCGCTTCCGCACATCCGCTGGGCCTGCGGCTTTACGGGTTCAAACGCTGTCGTGTATCTCGACCGCGATGACGGATATCTGATCACCGATGGCCGCTACCGAGAACAGGCCCGTGTCGAGGTCGGCGACCTGAGTATTCATATCGCGGAATCAGACCTCATCGCGTTTCTCACTAGCAGCGGTTGGCTGGCAACACGAACTACCATCCTGGTTCAAGGTGAGCACCTGTCCGCGTCGAGAATGGATCGGCTGCGAACGTCCGCCAGTGCAACCGACTTCCGATTGACAGAGGGATTGCTTGACAGGTTGGTGGCGGTCAAAACAGATCACGAAGTCAATCTCATCAGAGCGGCTCAGCAGATCACGACGGACGTGTTTCGTGATCTCGTAGACTGGATTGTCCCGGGACTGACGGAGAAGGAGATCTCCGCCAGAATTATTTGCGAGCACTTGAGGCGGGGCGCCGACGGCATGTCGTTTGACCCGATCGTTGCCTCCGGTCCGAACAGTGCGCTGCCGCATGCGAGACCTGGCGATCGCAAGATCCGACACGGAGACGTCGTGGTGCTTGACTTTGGCTGCAGCCTTGAGGGCTACTGTTCCGACATGACGCGCACCATCGCCGTCGGTGAGCCGGGCCCTGAGGCTGAGCAGGTGTTTGCAGTCGTTCGAGATGCACAGCAGAATGCGATTGGCGCTGCGCGCGCAGGTATGGTCGCAAAGGACCTTGATGGACAGGCCCGCGATCACATCGATCGCAATGGATTCGGGTCATACTTTACCCATGGACTTGGCCACGGCATTGGAATGCAGGTCCACGAATGGCCCCGCGTATCAGCTCGCAGCAACGAGAAACTCCCGGAAGGCGTGGTGATTTCGATCGAGCCAGGCGTATACATTCCGGGCAAGTTTGGTATTCGCATCGAAGATCTTGTCCGACTGGAGTCGGGCGGATGCACCAACCTCACGAACGTGACTACACAGTTTCTTCGCGTGCAAGGCTGACGCCCAGTCAGGCCGGCCGCGAGGACGGCAATGTCAAGGAATCTAGATAGATTCAGAAATCTCCACCATCGTACTGCATCACGTGACGGACTCAGGCGGAAAACCCAGACGGCACGTCCTCTTCCTGGCGTACTATTTTCCTCCGCTGGGACTCAGTGGCGTGCAACGGGCGTCAAAGTTTGCCAAGTATCTTCCCGAATACGGTTGGGACGTCACGGTGCTCACAGCGGAGCCGCGGGGTTACTTCGCATACGATGATACGCTCCTGGAGGACCTGGCACAGTCCGGCGTTAAGATCGTCCGAACCAGATCCCTTGACCCGACGCGGCTGTATGGTCGCGCACGTGTCGTGAATCTTCCCCGGGAGTCACGGAGACGATGGGCGAGCGCGCTTACAAACATCTTCTTCGTGCCCGACAATAAGATCGGATGGTTCTTATCGGGCAGGAAGGCCGGCCTGGCATCGCACTCCGAGCACGCGTTCGACGCCGTGCTTTCTTCCGCTCCTCCCTACACATCGCACCTCATGGCTGCGTCAATTTCGCGAAGACTCGAACTTCCGCTCGTGCTGGACTTTCGTGACGACTGGGTCGGTAATCCGCGGCATACGTATCCGACCAGGCTTCACAGGCAACTTCACGAAAGACTTGAACATCGGGTCGTCAGAAGTGCGAGCGCGACGATCACGATTAACCGGATCATCGCCGATAGTCTGGATTCGCGGTGCCGGGCGAGAGGGATCACAGCGCCGATTCACGTGATTCCGCAGGGTTTTGACCCAGAGGATTTTTCCGACCAACATGTGACAGATCGTCCCATGGACAGCCCCGTATTTCGTTTCCTCTATTCAGGCATTTTCTACGACGCGCAGACGCCGATACCTTTTCTGAATGGTCTGAGGTTGGCCCTCGAGCAACGACCCGAACTTCGCAGTCAGATCGCAGCTGACTTCGTTGGACTTGTTCCGGACGACTTTCGGAAGTTCGTGGACGGGGCAGGCCTTTCGGACGTGGTAAACTATCTGGGATACGAATCGCATTCTG
>JABDKH010000335.1 GCA_013002345.1 Rhodothermales bacterium | reverse complement strand
CGGTGGCGGACTCTCAACTTCCGGGTCTGATCTCAAACCCCATAGTCCCGCTGCCGCGATGATAGCTACAACCGCGGCGACGGCGATCCCGATCGTCCGTTTGGAAATGCCAACTCGCTCGCGCCGGCTATCGGCCGGAGTAGCGGCCGAAGAACGGGACGACGCCACCCCCAGTGTACTCTCGAGCGGATCACCGGCCAGCTCTTTCAGGGATGGCCGCGATGCGTAATCCTTGTCGAGACACTGCATGATGAACGCCGCGAAGTCGTCCGGCACTCCGGGCGTCAAATCGGCAACGGCGTCGGGCTCCGCGTTGAGGACGGAATACATCACGGCCTGCTCATAGTCGCCCGCGAAAGGAGCCTTTCCGGTCACCATTTCGTAGAGCACGACACCGAGACTCCAGACATCGGCAGGCGGACCCACCTCCTCGCCGCGGTATTGCTCCGGACTCATGTAGGCGGCCGTACCGAGTGTCGAACCCGACTTCGTTAGCTGCGCCCCCGTGGTGAGCTTGGCGAGGCCGAAGTCGAGAATCTTCACCTCGCCCCGGTCCGTCACCATGATGTTCGCCGGCTTGATATCCCGGTGAACAATACCGGCCTCGTGTGCACGACTCAGTCCGGCGGCTAATTGGCGGCCGATCTTGAGAGATCGATCAACACTGAAGTCTTCTTCATCAAGACGATACTTCAGCGTCTGCCCCTCGTAGTGTGCCATCGCGATGAACAGCTCGCCGTCCCCCGGCTCCCCGGGGACAGGCTCCGTTTCACCGATCTGAAATATCGAACAGATGTTCGGATGATCGAGCGCCGACGCCGCCTGCGCTTCCTGAATGAAACGGGCCTTGGCATCCTCGTCGGTGGCCATGTGCGGCGGAAGGAATTTCAGGGCGGCGGGCCGATTCAGCCGCGTGTCGCGCGCCAGATAAACCACACCCATACCACCGCTGCCGAGCTTCTCGATGATCTCGAAATTGGATATGGTTCGGCCGATCATGGATATGATTGCTGAGTGGAAAGCGATCCCCGGGCGTGGAAAATAGGCAACCGGGAAGACTGTCCGGTCTTCAATATGCTGACGCCGGGCATTTCGTGCCCGTTGACGTCACCAGGATGGACAAGGTAGGTCGAGATATTTCTTAGAAGCACCGGATCGGCCCCACTGATCCGATTTCCGGGACCGGGCGGGCAAAGCCACTACATGCGCCCACGTGAATCGGCCGACAGCAAGTGCGCCCTGCCAGACGTTATGTACACATGTCCCATTCTAAGGGGTAATCGGAGTCTGATATGAAGCCTTCGACTCCACGTGGATCTGTGCAGATGCCGCAATGGAGTGCTGATCCGACACGGGTCGGCGCCCGAAAACGCGTTCTGATCCGTTCAATCTGGATCCTCCTCCTTCTGCTGGTGGCCGCCTGTGATTCGCAGAAGGATCCGGAAAGTGACTATGAAAGGCCCCCTGCGACTGGCGACGGCTGGGAGACGGCATACCTCCATGACGTCGGAGTGGATGCCGCGCCCCTTCTTGACCTGCTGGACGTGATCTCCAGCACGGACGACCACCTGATCCACGGCTTACTGATCATCAAGGATCAGAAACTCGTGTTCGAGGAGTATTGGCCGGGGATGGACCTCGATCCGGAAACACTCCAGCAGATTGCAAGAAGTTTCGACCGCAACACGCTTCACTACGTGGCGTCCGTGTCAAAGAGCATCACCTCCGCGTTGTGCGGCCTGGCACTGGACCAGGGGCTTCTCAAAACTGTTGACGACACGCTCTTCTCGTTCTTTCCACAGTACGAGCACCTATTGAACGACGACAACCGGAACATCACGCTGAGACATTTGCTGTCATTCTCTTCGGGATATGAATGGAATGAGTTCGAGTACGACTTCGGCGATCCGCGGGACTCGCACTACCAGATGTTCAATACGATCGACCCGATGGGGTATCTGCTGGGAAGAGCGATGATCTCCATTCCGGGAAGTGAGTTTCTCTATAACAGCGGTGATACGAATCTACTGGGAGAGATCATCCGGAAGAAATCGTCAGCGTCTACTCTCATTGACTTCGCGAAAGAGAACTTGTTCGATCCTCTCGGAATCGAAGACTTCTCGTGGCGCAGATTCTCGATGGTCCCGGAATTGACGTTTGCGTCGGGCGGTGCATCTCTTCGGCCTCGAGACATGGCAAAAATCGGACTCCTGTATCTGAACAGTGGTGTGTGGGACGGAAGACGAATCCTTTCTGACGATTGGGTGGACGCGTCGACGACGATGTCCACACCACTGACTGGAGACTACCAGCCTCTTTACGGGTACGGCTACAACTGGTGGCTGGGTCGTTTTGCATACGGGGCGACCAACGTCGCATACTACCGGGCGGCTGGATGGGGTGGGCAGGACGTGTTCGTGTTTCCCGAGCTCGAAATGGTCGTCGTGTTTACGGCGGGTGGCTACTATGAATCGCGTCCACTTCGAGCCAACGACATCATCGAAGACTACATTCTCCCGGCACTCGGGCGGTAGTACGCTCGCTATACACCGATAGTCGTTGCGAGGGGCAGCGGTCAAAGTCGACGCCCGGACAACCAGACACGGGGCGGAAACACACCACCAACTTCCTCACTCACTATCGTCCGGCAGATACTCCTTCGGAAACTTCGCGACCACCGTGTAGATCGGGTCGACGATGTTGGCGACGGTACTCTCGCCGAGCTGTCCGACGAGCAGGTACGCGTCCCATCTTCCGAAACCGTAGTCCGTTTCCAGCCACTCGATGAGCTCGACGTGTGCGAGCCGGAACGCGTCGATCAATGGACGTGCACTTCCTGCCACCATGATGTAGTCTTTGTCCTCAATCCGCGGCCAGTCGATCGTCTTGCCCTTCACAACGTCGATCTTCAGAATCACGTCCATTGAGGTCTCCAGACCTGTGCCGTTGACCTCGCCCTCGCCCTGCCGGGCGTGGCCGTCGCCGAAATAGAAGTATGCGCCGTCGTGGAAGATGGGCAGATAGACCGTCGCGCCTTCGCGAATCTCCGGGGCATCCATGTTGCCGCCAAAGTCACCGGGCCAGAGTCCACTGAACGCCTCCTGCCCGCGAGGAGCAACGGAAACGCGACCCAGCATCGGTCGCAGTTCAATCGTGATCTCGGACATCTCGCTGTCCGGCAGCTTCGTCGTGCCCGTCATCTCCTCCGTATCGATCTCCCACTCATAGCGCCGCGGGGGAATGGGGTCGTTCAGAAGCCGAAGCCGACTGTCAGTTGCCAGCCCGCCAAAGCCCGAATAGATCTGTGCACCCGCGAGATAGTGATTCGGCCGGACCATGATGATCTCGACCTTCAGCATGTCGTCGGTCGTGGCGCCTTCGACATAGAACGGGCCGACCTCTCCGGGAAAAGCGCCGCCTCCGCGCTCGTAATAGTCACCCTTGTTGGTCTCCGAGAT